>NZ_JBFAET010000017.1:0-91088 GCF_040642095.1 Streptomyces sp. NPDC020362 | reverse complement strand
GGCGTTTCGGGCGCTGGCGTTGGACGTACGTGGGGCTTTTCTAATCGTAAATATCCCCCCTTCCCCACCGCCCGGCAGGCTGATGTTTCACGTGAAACATCAGCCTGCCCACAGCCTCAGCCCTGTTCGGCCCACCACTCCTTGAGGGCCGTCACCGCCGCGTCGTGCTCCATCGGGCCGTTCTCCAGGCGCAGCTCCAGCATGTGCTTGTACGCCTTGCCGATCACGGGACCGGGGCCGACGCCCAGGATCTCCATGATCTGGTTGCCGTCGAGGTCGGGGCGGATGGCATCCAGCTCCTCCTGCTCCTGAAGCTGGGCGATGCGCTCCTCCAGACCGTCGTAGGCCCGGGACAGCGCAGCCGCCCTGCGCTTGTTCCGCGTGGTGCAGTCGGAACGCGTCAGCTTGTGCAATCGGTCCAGAAGCGGGCCCGCGTCACGCACATAGCGGCGTACGGCCGAATCAGTCCACTCCCCGGTGCCGTATCCATGGAAACGCAGGTGGAGCTCCACCAGCCGCGAGACGTCCTTCACCAGCTCGTTGGAGTACTTCAAGGCTGTCATGCGCTTCTTGGTCATCTTCGCGCCGACCATCTCGTGATGGTGGAACGAAACCCGGCCGTCCTTCTCGAAGCGGCGTGTACGCGGCTTGCCGATGTCGTGCAGCAGCGCGGCCAGCCGCAGGGTGAGGTCGGGACCGTCCTGTTCCAGGGCGATCGCCTGCTCCAGCACGATCAAGGTGTGCTCGTAGACGTCCTTGTGCCGGTGGTGCTCGTCACGCTCCAGACGTAGGGCCGGCAGCTCGGGCACCACGTGGTCGGCGAGCCCGGTGTCGACCAGCAGGGCCAGTCCCTTGCGTGGCTGCGCGGACAGGACCAGCTTGTTCACCTCGTCCCGGACCCGCTCGGCCGAGACGATATCGATCCGCCCGGCCATCTCCGACATCGCGGCGACGACCTCAGGGGCGACCGTGAAGTCCAGCTGGGCGGCGAACCGGGCGGCCCGCATCATCCGCAGCGGATCGTCGGAGAACGACTCCTCAGGTGTGCCGGGGGTACGCAGTACCCGGGCCGCGAGGTCCTCGAGGCCGCCGTGCGGGTCGATGAACTCCTTCTCCGGCAGCGCCACGGCCATCGCGTTGACCGTGAAGTCACGCCGGACCAGGTCCTCCTCGATGGAGTCGCCGTAGGACACCTCAGGCTTGCGCGAGGTGCGGTCGTACGCCTCCGACCGATACGTGGTGATCTCGATCTGGTAGCCGCCCTTGTGCGCGCCGACCGTGCCGAAGGCGATCCCGACCTCCCAGAGGGCGTCCGCCCATGGCCGCACGATCTTCAGTACGTCCTCGGGGCGCGCGTCGGTGGTGAAGTCCAGGTCGTTGCCGAGCCGGCCGAGCAGCGCGTCCCGGACCGAGCCGCCGACCAGGGCGAGCGAGAACCCGGCCTCCTGGAATCGGCGGGCGAGGTCATCGGCGACGGGCGCCACCCGCAGCAGCTCGCTCACCGCGCGCTGCTGCGCCTGGCTCAGGGCAGAGGGAGTGTCTTCGTTGGGGTTCGGCACAACAGAAGAGGGTACGTGGCCCGGGCGGCCGGAAGCGCCTCCATTAAGCGGGCCCGGAGGCCACCGGCATACCCGCACAAGCGCTGCCCTTGTGACGTACATCTGCTCTCCACTCGATACTGGATATAGAGGACGCGTCGCCACTGGCTCCCGATCTTGTGGTGCAGACCGCGGCACTTCACCTCGGCGCGCATCGTTACCATGCGTGGACGCACATTCCGACGACCACTGACGACGACGAGGGACGGACGAGCGCGTGGCCGAGGCGGCAGACTTCCAGAGGACCAGTGCCTCACCTGCCCGCCGGTGGGTCCGGCGCACGGGAGCACTGCTCGCCGGCGCGCCCCTGCTGGCCGGGCTGCTCCAGCTGCCCGCCGCAGGGCCCGCACAGGCCGCCGGCTCGGACACCGTGTCCGTCGCCCTGGACTCGCTCACCCCCAGCGCCCCCACGGACGGGGACACGGTGACGGTGTCCGGCACGGTGACCAACAACGGCAAGCAGGCCGTCACCGCCGCCCACGTCGGTCTGCGTGTGGGCCCCCCGCTGACCACCCGCTCTGCGATCGACGACGTCGCCCGTCACTCCGACGATCTCCCGGGCGGCGCCGGCTCCGAGGTCGGCGGCAAGTACGTGGAGAACTTCCCCAAGCTGCCTCCCGGCGTCGCCGAGCACTTCAGCATCTCCGTGCCGGTGGACAAGCTCGACCTCGGCGAGGACGGCGTCTACGAGTTCGGTGTCTCCCTGTCCGGCAAGACGTCCGCACAGCCCTGGGACCAGGTGCTCGGCATCCAGCGGACGTTCCTGCCCTGGCAGCCGTCCGATGCCGACACGAAGACGAAGACGACCTTCCTGTGGCCGCTGATCTCCAATTCCCACATGACGGCCAAGACGGGCGCCGGTGAACTGCAGACGCCGGTCTTCCTCGACGACGACCTGGCCAAGGAGATCGCACCGGGCGGCCGGCTGGCGCAGATGCTGGAGCTGGGCAAGGACCTCGATGTCACCTGGGTGATCGACCCGGACCTGCTGGCCTCGGTGGACGCGATGGCGGGCAACTACCGCATTCAGAACGACGACAACACCACCTCGGCAGGAACCCATCAGGCAGTGGCCAAGCAGTGGCTGGCGGGCCTGCAGAAGGCCGTGGCGGGCAAGGAGGTCGTCGCGCTGCCCTACGCCGACCCTGACCTGGCTTCCCTCGCGCACAACGGCACCCGCGTCACCGGCTCGCTCAGCCACCTCAAGGACGCCACCGACGTCGCCGCCACCACCGTGAAGACCGTGCTCCACGTCACACCGAGCACCGACTTCGCCTGGCCCGCGGAAGGCGCGGTGGATCCGTCGATCATCAAGGTCGCCACCTCCGCCGGCGCCGACCGGGTGATCGCCCGCAGCGACAGCCTCCAGGAGACCGCGGGGTTGTCCTACACGCCCTCCGCCGCCCGGCCCATCGGTGGCGGTACGACCGCGGTGGTCGCCGACGCCCGGCTGTCGACGTCCTTCGAGGGGGATCTGACCAAGGCGGACTCGGCCACGCTCGCCGTGCAGCAGTTCCTGGCCCAGAGCCTTGAGGTGAACGCGCAGACGGACCAGCAGCGCAGCATCCTCGTCGCCCCGCAGCGCATGCCGTCGGCGAGCCAGGCCCAGGCGATGGCGGCGGCGCTGAAGGCGCTCCAGGGCGGGGCCTGGTCCCAGGCGCAGGATCTGGCCGGGGCCGTCAAGGCCAAGCCCGACCCGGACGCCACCACGCGCATCCCGTCCACGTCCGTGTACCCCTCCTCGCTGCGCAAGCAGGAGCTGCCCGGGACGGCCTTCGAGCAGATCGCGCGCACGCAGGACAAACTCGACAACTTCAAGGTGATCCTCAGCGACCAGTCCCGCGTGGTCACCCCGTTCGGGCGGGCCATAAACCGTGAGATGTCCACGTCGTGGCGGGGCCGAAGCCTGGAGGCGGACAGCTTCCGCACCGGCGTCGAGGACTGGCTCGACGAGCTCACCAACCAGGTCAAGCTGATCGACAAGTCCGAGACGAAACTCTCCGGGCGCAGCGCCACCATCCCGGTGACCGTCCAGAACAACCTCGTCCAGCCCGTGGGCCATCTGGTCCTGCGGCTCACCTCGACCATGCCGACCCGTCTGAAGATCGGCGGCAAGGCCTACGACGAGCAACCCGTCGAGGTCTCCGGCGGCCACAGCCAGTCCGTGAAATTCACCACCGCGGCCAACGCCAACGGCCGGGTCACGGTGATCGCCCAGCTCTACACCGAGGACGGCCAGGAGTACGGCGCCCCCGTCAGCTTCGACGTGAAGGTCACCGAGGTCACGCCCACGGTCATGCTGGTCATCGGCGGCGGCGTGCTCCTGCTGGTCCTCGCCGGGTTCCGGATGTATACCCAGCGCAAGCGGGCGGCCGCCCGGCAGGCCGAGGACGACGACGGCCCCGACGCGGCGGGGGAGGACACCACCGGTGACCCCGGGAACCCCGGCAGCCCCGGGGACCGTCTCCCGGAGGAGTCCGATGCCTCCTCCGGGGCAGACGCCCCGGAGCAGCAGAGTGACCCTGCACCGGACACCGCACCGGAAAGCGCCGACCCGTCCGGGACGGGTGAGAGAGTGGACCGTTGAGCGATGTCGTGGCCGGTTGGCCCGGGACGATGAGGTGGGGTAACGATGAACGCGCCGTACGACGGTGAACGCGGCCAGGGCGCGGCCGACTCGGGCTACCCCGAGCCGCCGCCCGAGCCCGGCCAGGCGCCGCCGCAGCCCCCGGCGGACATGTACCTCCAGGACGCCTACGACCAGGACCCCTACCGGGCGCACGATCTGACCGCCCAGGACCCGGTCGCCGAGGCGCTCTACGACCGTGCCGCGCACCCGCCGCCGCCCCCGGGCACGTACGAGCAGCAGCAGCCGCTGTACGCCCCGCCTGCCCAGTCGCCGTACGCCCCCGATCCGCACGTGTGGGCGCAGACCCCGGCGCCGGAGCCGGACGGCACGGGCCAGCACCTGCCGTACGGCGACAACCCCCGCACGACCCAGTTCGTGGGCGTGGACGACCTGGTCACGCACTCCGGCGAGGAGTACCACCAGCCGGACGCCTTTGCGCACCTCTTCCGGGACCAGCAGCAGGGCGGGGGGCCCGCGCCGATGGGTTCTCCGGCCGTCCCCGGTCCCGCTGCCGCGCCAGGCACGGGACCGGGTCCCGTGACCCCGTACCCCGCGTCGCAG
Source organism: Streptomyces sp. NPDC020362 (assembly GCF_040642095.1). Lineage (NCBI taxonomy): Bacteria > Bacillati > Actinomycetota > Actinomycetes > Kitasatosporales > Streptomycetaceae > Streptomyces > Streptomyces sp. NPDC020362. Next base: position 86,300 of record NZ_JBFAET010000017.1, on the reverse strand, counting down.
CAGGCCCAGAACCCTCCGTACCCGGCGTCCCCGCAGGCCCAGAACCCTCCGTACGCGAGCCAGTACTCGGAGTCCCCCTACCAGGCCGGTGCCCCCGCAGCCGGGAACCCGGCCCAGCCTCCCGTGCCGGCCCCGGCCACGGCCCCCGAGCCCGTCGGCCCCTCCCAGGCCGCCGCTCCCGCGGCTCCGGCCGCGAAGAAGGGCGGACGCGCCTCCGGGCTGCTCAAGTCCAGCGCCGTCATGGCGGCGGGAACGATGGTCTCCCGGCTCACCGGTTTCGTCCGCTCCGCGCTGATCGTCTCGGCGCTGGGCGTCGGCGTGCTCGGCGACACCTTCCAGGTCGCCTACCAGCTGCCGACGATGATCTACATCCTCACCGTCGGCGGTGGCCTCAACTCGGTCTTCGTGCCGCAGCTGGTGCGCTCCATGAAGGAGGACGACGACGGCGGCGAGGCCTACGCGAACCGGCTTCTGACCCTCGTGATGGTGGCGCTCGGCCTGCTCACCGTACTCGGCGTCGTGGCCGCGCCGCTCCTGATCCACGCGCTGTCCCCCTCGGTGGCGGCCGATCCGGCGGCCAACCAGGTCGGCATCACCTTCGTCCGCTACTTCCTGCCCTCGATCTTCTTCATGGGCGTCCACGTGGTGATGGGGCAGATCCTCAACGCCCGCGGGAAATTCGGCGCGATGATGTGGACCCCGGTCCTGAACAACATCGTCATCATCGTGACGCTCGGCATGTTCATCTGGGTGTACGGCACCTCGGCCGACTCCGGGATGAAGGTCACGAGCATCCCGCCGGAGGCCCAGCGCCTCCTCGGCGTCGGCATCCTCCTCGGTCTCGTCGTCCAGGCCCTGGCGATGATCCCCTACCTGCGCGAGACCGGGTTCCGGCTGCGGCTGCGCTTCGACTGGAAGGGGCACGGTCTCGGCAAGGCGGCGACGCTCGCCAAGTGGACCGTCCTCTTCGTCCTCGCCAACCAGGCGGGCGCCATCGTCGTCACCCAGCTGTCCACCGCTGCAGGCAAGCACTCCCACGTCGACGGCACCGGCTTCGCCGCCTATGCCAACGCCCAGCTGATCTGGGGTCTGCCGCAGGCCATCATCACGGTGTCGCTGATGGCCGCGCTGCTGCCGCGCATCTCGCGGTCGGCCGCCGAGGGCGACAGCGGCGCCGTCCGCGACGACATCTCACAGGGCCTGCGGACGACCGCCGTCGCCATCGTCCCCATCGCCTTCGGCTTCGTCGCGCTCGGCATCCCGATGTGCACGCTGATCTTCGGCTCCTCGGGCACCAGCGAGGCCACCAACATGGGCTACATGCTGATGGCCTTCGCTCTCGGCCTGATCCCGTACTCGGTGCAGTACGTCGTCCTGAGAGCCTTCTACGCCTACGAGGACACCCGCACCCCCTTCTACAACACCGTCATCGTGGCCGCCGTCAACGCGGGCGCCTCCGCGCTCTGCTACTTCCTGCTGCCGACCCGCTGGGCCGTAGCGGGCATGGCCGCCGCGTACGGACTCGCCTACGCAATCGGCGTGGGCGTCGCCTGGCGGCGGCTGTCCAAGCGACTGGGCGGTGACCTCGACGGCACCCGGGTGCTGCGGACCTACGCCCGGCTGGGCATCGCCTCGGTGCCGGCGGCGCTGCTCAGCGGCGCGGCCTGCTACGGCATCGGGCACACCCTCGGCCAGGGCGTCATCGGCTCCTTCGCCGCGCTCGTCGTCGGCGGTGCGGTGCTGCTCGGCGTCTTCTTCCTCGCCGCCCGCCGGATGCGGATCGACGAACTCAACTCGCTCGTGGGAATGGTCCGCGGGCGTCTGGGTCGCTAAGGCGGGGGTAGGCGCACAACCATCGTCCGCCGTCGTGTGTCGTGCATAGCGGCGGACTGTGGGCACAATTGGTTTCGGCGTCGGACAGCGTGCAACGGATGGGGAGGCAGGGACGACGGTGGCGGAACGGAGCACGGCTGCCGTCGACGTGGCAGACAACAGCGGCGACGAGCCGCTGACCGCCAAGGCGGACCAGTCCACGGCCGACGGGGTGGCCCAGAGCCCGGAACGGGGCACGGACAGCGAGGCCCAGGGGAGCGGCGGGATGGAGGCTTCCGGAAAGAAGGCCTCGCCACCTGAACTGCACAGCGGACACAAACTCGCCAGACGCTACCGTCTTGAGGAGTGCGTCACCCGTCTGGACGGATTCAGCAGCTGGCGTGCGGTCGACGAGAAACTGCGTCGGGCCGTCGGTGTCCACATCCTGCCCGCAGACCATGCACGGGCCCGATCCGTACTGGCAGCCGCCCGTTCCTCGGCGCTGCTCGGCGATCCGCGCTTCGTCCAGGTCCTCGACGCCGTCGAGGAGAACGACGTCGTCTACGTCGTCCATGAGTGGCTACCCGATGCGACCGAGCTGACCGCGCTGCTCGCGGCCGGCCCGCTGGAGCCGCACGACGCCTACCAGATGGTCAGTCAGGTCGCCTCCGCCATGGCCGCCGCACACCGCGAGGGCCTCGCCCATCTACGGCTGAACCCGAACGCCGTGCTGCGCGCCTCCACCGGACAGTGGCGCATCCGCGGCCTCGCCGTGAACGCGGCACTGCGTGGCATCAGCTCCGACACCCCCCAGCGCACCGACACGGAGTCGATCGGCGCTCTGCTGTACGCGGCGCTGACCCAGCGCTGGCCGTACGAGAACGACGCCTACGGTCTGTCCGGCCTGCCCAAGACCATCGGTCTGATCGCACCGGACCAGGTGCGGGCCGGTGTCCACCGTGGCCTGTCCGAACTCACCATGCGGGCCCTCGTCAACGACGGGGCCACGGCGTCCCGTCATGAGGCTCCGTGCACCACGCCCGAGGAACTGGTGAAGGCGATCGGCGAGATGCCCCGCATCCGCCCGCCGGAGCCTTCGTTCACGGCTCCGCCGGAGTACCAGCGCACGACGTACCACCAGGGCACGTACGGCCGCACAGCACCGCGTCCTGGGGTCGCGCAGCCGATCGCCACCCCGCCGCCCCCGCTCCAGAGCCGTACCGGCAAGGTACTGAAGTGGACCGTGTCGGCGCTCCTCATCGCCGCCCTCGGCCTGGGCAGCTGGCAGCTGGCGGACGCGCTGATGGGCCAGAGCGACAAGTCGAACGACACCAACAACACACAGACGCAGGACGGCGGCGGCAAGAACGCCCCGAGGCCGAAGCTGGCTCCGATAAAGATCCAGCACGCTCAGGAGTTCATCGCCGAGGGCGGCCCCCAGCACCCCAACGACGTCGACAACACCTACGACGGCAACGCGTCCACGTACTGGCGCACCAAGTCCTTCAACGCGGGCCCCGCGATCGCACCGCTCAAGCCCGGCGTCGGAATCGTCTACGACCTCGGCTCGGCGAAGAATCTCGGCGCCGCCACCCTCGACCTCCGCTACCCCGGTGATCACACGACGATCGACCTGTACTCGGCCGATTCGCTGACACCTGGGTCGCTCGACTCGATGACGAAGATCGGCTCTGTCACCACCACCGGCACGACCGCTACGGTGAAGCTCAAGAAGTCCGTGAAGACGCAGTACGTCCTCGTGTGGCTGACGGCCGTGCCGAAGTCGGGTTACGACGCCACCTTGTACGGCGACGCCGGCTACAAGCAGGCCATCGGCGAAGTCCAGTTCGCGGGCTGACGTCTCACCCGACCCGGAGGGGGCAGATGGCAGAGGGCGCCGGATACGACGGAGTGAGCGACCGGGACTTGCTCGCCCGCCATGTGGAAGGCGACCCCGATGCCTTCGGCGAGATTGTGCGGCGGCATCGGGACCGGCTGTGGGCGGTGGCGCTGCGGACGCTCGGGGACCGGGAGGAGGCCGCTGACGCCGTCCAGGACGCGTTGGTGTCGGCCTATCGGGCTGCGCACACCTTCCGGGGGCAGTCGGCTGTCACGACCTGGCTGCACCGGATCACGGTGAATGCCTGTCTGGACCGGGCCCGCAAGGCGGACTCCCGGAAGACCGCCCCCGTCGACGACACCGAGCGGCTGGAGCAGCTGCTGGAGCCCCACGAGTCGGCTTCCGCTCCTGCCGAGCGGAACGATCTGCACCGACAGCTCATCGAGGCACTCGGCACGCTTCCGCAGGAGCAGTGTGCCGCTCTGGTCCTCGTGGACATGCAGGGCTACCCCGTGGCCGAGGCCGCTCGGATCCTCGATGTGCCCACAGGGACGGTGAAGAGCCGGTGCGCCCGCGGCAGAGCCCGGCTCCTGCCCCTGCTGACCCATCTACGGCCCGGAAACCCGGATGACGAAAAAGAACCCGGGCCGGGACGGAACCGGGTGCAGGGGACATCCGTCCCACCAGCGACGGGACCGCACCACCGAGGTCCCGGAGGTACGGGTCCGAGCGATTCAACCGTAGTGAAGGGCGGAGGTGGGCGAGCGTGACTTCCACGACGGACACGGCCGGGCACCCGGACGTCACGGAGATCTCCGACCTCACCGAAGGCCTCCTCCCGCCGGACCGGACCACAGAGGTACGGCGTCACCTGGAAGGCTGCGGGCTGTGCGCGGACGTCTATGCCTCGCTGGAGGAGATCCAGGGACTGCTGGGCTCCGTGCCGGATCCGCCGCGCATGCCGGCGGATGTCGCCGAACGAATCGATGCCGCCCTCGCCGCCGAAGCGCTGCTGAACGCCACCGCGCCCGAGGCACCGGGAACGACGGTCACGGTCTCCGGGGCCGGGGAGCCGGACGGTCAGGTCACCGGCGCTGGTGTTTCACGTGAAACATCGCCCTCGACAGACCGTCCCGTCGGACGCCCCCACGGGGCGACGGGCCCGGGGCGCAAGGGGCGCGTGCGCGGTCGGCGCCGCAGGACCGTCGTCCTGGGGGCCGTTCTCACCGCTGCCGTTCTGGGGGCCGGATCTCTGGTCCTGCAGTCCCTCGGCAGTGGCGGCTCCGACACGACGGCTCACAGCAAGCCGACGCCGTCCGTCACCACCTTCTCCGGGGACAGCGTCCAGAACCAGGTGAAGGGTCTGCTCTCCGCCGACAAGGGCACGGGCTCCGCAAGCGAGCGGCCACGGTCAGGTGTCGATTCGGAGCAGAACACCCCGGGGTCGAGCCAGAGCGCCCACACATTCATCCAGACCCAGCCCGCTGTCCCCGAATGCGTCCGGAACGCGATCTCCCGCAGCGCTGATGTTCTCGGCGCCAAGACGGGAACGTACGCCGGGAAGAGCGCCTATCTCGTCGTGCTGCGCGACGCCGACGACAGCACGCGGGTCACGGCCTATGTCGTCGACGCGGCCTGCATGGACCGTGAGCCCTCCTCCCCGGGCAAGGTACTGCTCAAGCAGTCCCTCGCTCGCCCCTGAGACCCGAAGGGCGTCGTCTCGGTCCTCTCGGTCATCCGTGCCGTGGGCGATCCCCGTGTGCCCGGACACAGCGGGAATGCGCGCCCCGTAGGATCCGTTGGGTGGGGTGAGAGTCCCGAAAGGGGCTCCCACCGGTCGACTGACGCAGACCAGAGACGAGGAATCAACCCGTGAGCGACGTCCGTAACGTGATCATCATCGGCTCCGGGCCCGCGGGCTACACGGCGGCGCTTTACACCGCCCGCGCATCGCTGAAGCCCCTGGTGTTCGAGGGGGCCGTCACCGCCGGTGGCGCGCTGATGAACACCACCGAGGTGGAGAACTTCCCGGGCTTCCGCGACGGCATCATGGGCCCCGACCTGATGGACAACATGCGGGCGCAGGCGGAGCGCTTCGGCGCCGAGCTGATTCCGGACGACATCGTCTCCGTCGATCTGGCCGGTGAGATCAAGACCGTCACGGACACCGCGGGCACGGTGCACCGGGCGAAGGCCGTCATCGTCACGACGGGCTCCCAGCACCGCAAGCTCGGCCTGCCGAACGAGGACGCCCTCTCCGGCCGCGGTGTCTCCTGGTGCGCCACCTGTGACGGCTTCTTCTTCAAGGACCAGGACATCGCCGTGATCGGTGGTGGCGACACCTCGATGGAGGAGGCCACCTTCCTCTCCCGGTTCGCCAAGTCCGTGTCCATCGTCCACCGCCGTGACAGCCTGCGCGCCTCGAAGGCGATGCAGGAGCGTGCCTTCAACGACCCGAAGATCAAGTTCGTCTGGGACAGCGAGGTGGCCGAGATCCAGGGCGACCAGAAGCTCTCCGGCCTGAAGCTGCGCAACGTCAAGACCGGCGAGCTGTCGGAGCTGCCCGTGACCGGCCTGTTCATCGCGATCGGCCACGACCCGCGCACCGAGCTGTTCAAGGGCCAGCTGGACCTGGACGAGGAGGGCTACCTGAAGGTCGCCTCCCCGTCCACCCGCACCAACCTGAGCGGTGTCTTCGCGGCTGGCGACGTGGTCGACCACACCTACCGACAGGCGATCACCGCGGCCGGCACTGGTTGCTCCGCAGCCCTGGACGCCGAGCGCTTCCTCGCCGCCCTCGCGGACGAGGACAAGGCCTAGGCCTTAGAGGCAGCCCTGCCGCCGTCCGACGTTTGTTTCTCCGCCCCCACCGCACACCCAGTTAGGAGCCCTGCCGTGGCCGACCTGAAGAACGTGACCGACGACTCCTTCGAGGAAGACGTCCTCAAGAACGACAAGCCCGTCCTGGTGGACTTCTGGGCCGCCTGGTGCGGCCCCTGCCGCCAGATCGCTCCGTCGCTTGAGGCCATCGCCAAGGAGCACGGTGACAAGATCGAGGTCGTCAAGCTCAACATCGACGAGAACCCGGGTACGGCCGCCAAGTACGGCGTCATGTCCATCCCGACCCTGAACGTCTACCAGAACGGCGAGGTCGCCAAGACCATCGTCGGCGCGAAGCCCAAGGCTGCGATCGAGCGCGACCTTGCGGACTTCATCGCCGAGTGACGTTTCACGTGAAACACGAATGGGCCAACCCCCTGAGGGTTGGCCCATTTGCATAAAGGCTCGCAGCTGACTCCGACCCTCTAGAGCGGCCGCAGCGCCGGCTCCTTCTGAACGGCTCCCAGGAGCCGGTCGAGGGCCAGCTCCACGTCTTCCTTCCAGGACAGCGTCGAGCGCAGTTCCAGTCGCAGACGGGGATGCGTGGGGTGCTGCCGGACCGTCTTGAAGCCCACGGCCAGGAGGTGGTCGGCAGGCAGCAGACAGGCTGGCTCCTTCCAGCGGGAGTCGCCGAACGCCTCGATCGCCTTGAAGCCTCGGCGCAGCAGATCCTTGGCGACGGCCTGAACCATCACTCGCCCCAGCCCCTGCCCCTGATAGCCAGGCATGATGAACGACGTCATGAGCTGGACGGCATCCGGCGACACGGGACTCGTGGGGAACGCCGTCGAACGGGGAACATAGGCTGGCGGTGCGTAGAGCACAAAGCCCACCGGCACGTCGTCGACATAGACCACCCGGCCGCATGACCCCCAGTCCAGCAGGACGGCGGAGATCCACGACTCCTTCTCCAGCGCGGAGGTGCCCGCTCTTACCGCTGCCTCGCCGCTGACGGGGTCGAGCTCCCAGAAGACACACGACCGACAGCGCTTGGGAAGGTCCTGAAGGTTGTCCAGCGTGAGCGGTACGAGCCGACGCCCCATGAAGGCTGTTCCTCGCTTCCTTCGCCCGCGGCATCGCGAGCGGCTGCCAGAGCGCTCCGTTCCCTGAGGAGACTGCCGACGAAACCGCCGACCGCTCCGAGGCTCAGGCCCGCGCTCACCAGTCCGGTGCGGCTCATCGATCGCATGGCCCCGTCTCCCCACTCAGAGATCTGCCAGGTGGATGCGCCATACCCTTGGGCATCGTATCCACGATGCGATTCTGTTGATAGCGCCTCAAAGCAAAGAGCGGACCGCGTTCCGGTGCACACCGGACACGATCCGCTCCCTTCCGCCCACGGGGCGGGGTACCCCAAGGATCAGGCGTCGTCCTGCTCGGGCTCGCTCTCCTGAAGAACCTTCTGCAGAAGCGGCCCCTCGCCCGGAGCGAGCGTGCTGAGGATCCGCTCAAGATCTTCCACGGAGGCGAACTCTACGGTGATCTTGCCCTTCTTCTGCCCCAGGTCGACCTTCACCCGGGTCTCGAAGCGATCCGACAGACGCCCCGCCAGGTCGGTCAGTGCCGGAGAAACCAGGGCACCGGCCCGCGGGCCCTTGGCGCGCTGGGGTGTCTGGGGCCGCGAACCCATCAGGGTCACGATCTCCTCGACGGCCCGTACCGAGAGGCCCTCGGCCACGATGCGGTGGGCCAGACGGTCCTGCTCCTCCGAGTCGTCGATGGACAGCAGCGCCCGGGCGTGACCGGCAGACAGGACACCGGCAGCCACCCGCTTCTGGACCGCCGGCGAGAGCCTCAACAGCCGCAGGGTGTTGGAGACCTGCGGGCGGGAACGCCCGATTCGGTCGGCCAGCTGGTCATGCGTGCAGTTGAAGTCCTTGAGCAGTTGGTCGTAGGCGGCCGCCTCTTCCAGCGGGTTCAGCTGCGCGCGATGCAGGTTCTCCAGCAACGCGTCCAGCAGGAGCTTCTCGTCGTCCGTGGCCCGGACGATCGCGGGGATGGCTTCGAGGCCGGCTTCGCGGCAGGCGCGCCACCGTCGCTCGCCCATGATCAGCTCGTACCGGGAGACACCCAGCTGTCGTACGACGACGGGCTGGAGGAGGCCGACCTCCTTGATGGAGGTGACCAGCTCGTGCAGCGCATCCTCGTCGAAGACCTCACGCGGCTGGCGAGGGTTCGGCGTGATGGAGTCGAGGGGGATCTCGGCGAAATGGGCGCCCATCGGAGGCGCAGGTACCTCCGCAGCGCCGTTCACCGACGGCTCCTCGGCGTCATGAGCAGCAGGCGGCAGATTGGTCACCTTCGCGGCGGCCACACCGCGGTCGGACACAAGAACCGGTACCGCTGCGGGGGACGCGGACGCCGCTCCCGCCACCCCAGCCGAAGCCGGGGTCTTCTCCGTCGGGGCAGCAGGGATCAGTGCGCCGAGACCACGGCCCAGTCCCACCCTCCGTCGCTCGCTCACTGGATCCCCTCCACCATGCTCGGGTTGCTCTGTGCGCCGATGTGGGGCTGAGTCGGGTCGTAGCTGATACCGACGCCCCTCATGGCAATTTCTCGTGCGGCCTCAAGATAGGAGAGGGCACCGCTCGATCCAGGATCGTAGGTCAGCACCGTCTGCCCATAGCTCGGCGCCTCGGAGATACGAACCGAGCGGGGAATGCTCGTCCGCAGCACCTCATCGCCGAAGTGGGTGCGCACCTCGTCCGCGACCTGGGACGCCAGACGGGTCCGGCCGTCGTACATGGTGAGCAGGATGGTCGACACATGCAGGTCGGGGTTGAGGTGCCCCCGCACCAGGTCGACATTGCGGAGGAGTTGCCCCAGGCCCTCCAGCGCGTAGTACTCGCACTGGATCGGGATGAGGACCTCCTGGCCCGCGACGAGCGCATTGACCGTCAAGAGGCCGAGTGACGGCGGGCAGTCGATGAGGATGTAGTCCAGCGGCTGCTCGTACGCCTGGATCGCCCGCTCCAGCCGACTCTCCCGCGCGACGAGGGAGACCAGCTCGATCTCCGCACCGGCGAGATCGATCGTGGCAGGGGCACAGAAGAGCCCCTCGACATCAGGGACCGGCTGGACGACCTCCGCCAGAGGTTTGCTCTCGACCAGCACGTCATAGATGGAGGGAACTTCGGCGTGGTGGTCGATCCCCAGGGCGGTGGAGGCATTGCCCTGCGGGTCCAGGTCGATCACCAGGACACGGCCACCATGCAGAGCCAGCGAAGCGGCAAGGTTGACGGTCGTCGTCGTCTTGCCCACGCCGCCCTTCTGGTTGGCGACCACGATGACTCGGGTCTGCTCCGGCCGCGGCAAGCCTTCGCCGGCGCGGCCCAGAGCCTCCACCGCCAGTTGGGCAGCACGACCGATGGGAGTGTCGTCCATCGGGGGTGGTGTTTCACGTGAAACATCCGCCCCCACTGACTCGGTACGGGGACCGGGGACCGGATCGGTCATCGGTCCCGCGATGTTGGCGTCGGACCGCAAGGATTCACTCTCCTCGACTACAGGCTCGCAATGAACAGAGCCTCCCATGCCTTCGGGGTGGTGAACCAGTGAGGCCTGTTGTTCTGTGGAGAAATCCACCTCTGTGGACAACTCCGGTACCTCTCCGAGTGAACCGAGAGGCTTCCGATCCCGGGGTTCGGCCGCAGCGCGGCCGCGACTGATGATGCCGTGCAGCAGTGAGCGACGTTTCACGTGAAACACGATGCACAGCGGCGGGGACCGGGGCTTCGCGACACTCCGACTCGCGTAGATTTGGCAGCTTGTGTGGAGTACGTCTCTTCGCCGGGACGGATCAGAGACGCCCGCATCCCCGGTCAGCGACGACGGCGCGCCCGCCCCGTTCGTGCCGCCTTGGCCCGCTTGGCCGCGAACCGCACACCGCCCGGGCTCTCCCCCACCTCGACCCGTACGACCGTGGACAGGGGATCCACCACGCCCTCTCCCACATGCAGGATGGACGTAGACACCGCGCCGAGCTTGGCGAGCGCGGTGGCCGACGCCTTCAGCTCCTCCTCGGCGGTGTCACCCTTCAGAGCGAGCATCTCGCCGTACGGGCGCAGCAGGGGAATGCCCCAGGCGGCCAGGCGGTCCAGCGGAGCCACGGCACGGGCGGTCACCACGTGGACGGGTGGCAGCTTGCCCATGACCTCCTCGGCCCGGCCTCGTACCACGGTGACGTGGTCCAGGCCCAGCAGCTCGACGACCTCGGTCAGGAACGTGGTGCGCCGCAGCAGCGGCTCCAGCAGGGTGATGTTCAGGTCCTCACGGACCAGCGCCAGCGGAATGCCCGGCAGGCCGGCCCCCGAGCCCACGTCGCACACCGTCACGCCCTCGGGGACTGCCTCCGAGAGCACCGCGCAGTTCAGCAGGTGCCGCTCCCACAGACGGGGCACTTCACGCGGACCGATCAGGCCACGCTTCACGCCCGCCTCGGCGAGCAGCTCCGCATAGCGGACCGCATCGGCGAAGCGATCACCAAACACTTCCCGCGCCTGCTCGGGCGCGGGGGGAAGCTCCGCTGCCTCCGTCACGGGGACCGTCCTTCCGTAGGGCGCCGGCGCTCCGCGCACCGGCCACCAGAACTACCAGGCTGACAAAGTTCGGCCCCGTCTGCAGGCAGACGGGGCCGGTGAAACGTAGGTGCCGATCAGGCAGGAAGCACGACGACGAACCGCTGCGGCTCCTCGCCCTCGGACTCGCTCCGCAGTCCAGCGGCCTTGACCGCGTCGTGCACGACCTTGCGCTCGAAGGGGGTCATCGGCTTGAGCTTCACGGCCTCACCGGTGCTCTTGACCTCTGCGGCGGCCTTCGCGCCCAGCTCGGACAGCTCGGCCCGCTTCTTGGCCCGGTAGCCGGCAATGTCCAGCATCAGCCGGCTGCGATCGCCGGTCTCCCGGTGCACGGCCAGGCGCGTCAGCTCCTGAAGCGCCTCCAGCACCTCGCCGTCCCGGCCGACCAGCTTCTGCAGGTCCCTGGTACTGGTGTCGCTGATGATCGACACGGAGGCCCGGTCGGCCTCGACGTCCATGTCGATGTCGCCGTCGAGGTCGGCGATGTCGAGCAGACCCTCCAGATAGTCCGCCGCGATCTCACCCTCCTGCTCCAGGCGGGTCAGGGTGTCTGCACCCTCGGCAGCAGCGGAGGTGGTGCCTTCCGTCACGGGATGGGCTCCTTCTTACTTCTTGGACGGGGACTTGGGCCGCTGCGGGCCACCCTTGCGCTGGCCCGACTGGGCCTTGCTACGGGTGCCGGAGCCGGGCTTCTGAGGCTGCTTCGCAGCGGCGGGCCTGGCGTCCTCAGGCTCGTCGGACTTCTCCAAGGAGGTGGTCGACGTGTCGTCGCCCGGCTGCTTGGGACCGGACTGACGCTGGGCCTTGGTCTGGCGCTTGGGCTGCTGACGCCGCGCGGCGGTGCCGGTGGCGGTGGCGATGGTCGTACCGTCCTCGGTCTGAGCCGCGGCCTGCGGTTCGCTCTTCACCACAACGCCGTCGGCCTGTGCCGCGAGGCCCGCCTTGTTCAGGGCGTTGATGAACTTGCGCTCGAACTCGTTGCGGTCGCGACCCTTGGTGACGATCGCCTTGACGATGGCCTTCTCGCTGCGCCGGCGGATCTTGCCGTGGTGCGTGACGTGCTTGGTCAGGCGCTCCAGGTAGGCGGCCTGCGCCTTGGAACCCGGGGTCGGGTTGTTGTGGATCACGTACATCTGCTGACCCATGGTCCACACGTTGGTGGTCAGCCAGTAGACGAGGACACCGACCGGGAAGTTGATACCGAAGACGGCGAACATGACCGGGAAGACGTACATCAGCATCTTCTGCTGCTGCATGAAGGGCGTCTTCACCGTGGTGTCGACGTTCTTCGTCATCAGCTGGCGCTGCGTGTAGAACTGCGAGGCCGACATCAGGACGATCATGACCGCGGTGACGACCCGGACGTCCATCAGCGAGGCGCCGAGCGCCTTGACCGTCTCCTCGCTGTCCATGAACTTCGCGGCCAGCGGGGCACCGAAGATGTGCGCCTGACGAGCGCTGGCAAGCAGCGACTCGTTGATGACGCCGATCGTCTTGCCCGTCGCGATGCCGTTGAGCACGTGGTACAGGGCGAAGAAGAATGGGGACTGCGCCAGGATGGGAAGGCACGAGGAGAGCGGGTTGGTACCCGACTCCTTGTACAGCTTCATCATCTCTTCCGACTGGCGCTGCCGGTCGTTCTTGTAGCGCTCCTGGATCTTCTTCATCTCCGGCTGGAGCGTCTGCATCGCACGCGTGGCCTTGATCTGCTTCACGAAGAGCGGGATCAGGCAGATGCGGATCAGGATCACCAGGGACACGATGGACAGGCCCCAGGCCCACCCGGTGTCAGGGCCGAAGATCTTGCCGTACACCGTGTGGAACTGGACGATGACCCAGGAAACGGGTGTCGTGATGAAGCTGAAGAAGCTGGCAATCGTGTCCACTAATCATGCTCCTTGGGCATGGGACGAGGTCTCTGCGGCCGGGCTCGAAGGAAGCTCGGACTGAGGCTTCTCCTCGATGGCCGGTTCGGCGGCGGAGGTCCCGCCCCTGCGTGCACGCCACGCGTCGCGCAGCATTTCGTGCCACCGCGGGCGCTTGCGCGGCGGAACATGGTCCACACCGCCGAGCGACCACGGATTGCACCGGAGGATGCGCCAGGCGGTGAGTGCCGTGCCCTTGATCGCACCGTGCCGGTCGATGGCCGTATAGCCGTAGTGGGAGCACGACGGGTAGTACTTGCACACCGGCCCCAGCAACGGACTGATCGTCCACTGGTACAGCTTGATCAGAGCCAGCAGCGGGTACTTCATCGCGCGCCCCCTCCCAGGAGCCTCTCAAGAGCGGCATCCAGGTCTCGGGCCAGCTGTGCGTGGTCTGCGTCGCCCGCTCCGGGCAGCGCTCGTACGACTACCAGGCTACCGGGAGGAAACAGGGCGACTCGGTCACGCATCAGATGGCGCAGTCTGCGCTTCACTGTGTTGCGCACGACCGCGCCACCCACGGCCTTGCTCACGACGAAACCCGCACGCGTCGGGGGAGCGCTCTCCCCAGGCGCGTGCGGGTCCGTGGCACCGCTACGAAGGTGGACGACGAGGGTCGGGCGGCCTGCCCGACGCCCCCGTCGTACCGCGGTCGCGAAGTCCTCGCGCCGCCTCAGCCGATGCTCGGTAGGCAGCACGACGTCATGACCTGATCAGGATCAGGCGGACAGGCTGGCGCGACCCTTGCTACGGCGGTTCGCGAGAATCGCGCGACCGGCACGGGTACGCATCCGCAGGCGGAAGCCGTGGGTCTTCGCGCGACGACGGTTGTTCGGCTGGAAGGTGCGCTTGCTCACTCGGGGGCTCCAGAAATAAATCGGTAGTGGCGGGGTGCCGTCCTGGCTGTCACCGTGCGCCCACGAGTAGCTCGCGTCACGCCCGAGTGCACCGCTTCCCGATCACCTGACGCGATCTGTGCCCATCGGAGGCAGGCGGCAGCAGCCATCGACAACTCGACCTGGTTACGGTACGCGGGGCTACGCCATCCGGTCAAACCGAGGGTCACGGAGAGACACTATCCACAGGCTGGGGACAACAACTTGAACCGTACCGGCCGCGCTGACTACCGTGGCTGGACTCCGATTCGTTCCCTTATCCCCGCCCGACCCGATTTTCATCCCGACCCGTCCCCGAACCACACGTTCGTGGGACCTGCGAGAGAGCGTGCCCTGTGGCTGACGTACCTGCCGATCTTGCCGCAGTGTGGCCACGAGTACTGGAGCAGCTCCTCGGTGAGGGCCGCGGACAGGGTGTCGAGGCGAAGGACGAGCACTGGATCCGGCGTTGCCAGCCGCTGGCGCTGGTCGCGGACACCGCTCTGCTCGCCGTGCCGAACGAATTCGCGAAAGGTGTCCTGGAAGGCCGTCTCGCCCCGGTCGTCAGCGAGACCCTGAGCCGCGAGTGCGGCCGCCCCATCCGGATCGCGATCACCGTGGACGACTCCGCGGGCGAACCGCCGGCCCCCTCCGCACCGCCGGTACATCAGCCACAGCAGCGCTACGAGGAGCCGCAGCCCCGTTACGAGGAGCCGGAGCTGCCCTCCGGACCGTACGAGGGCTACGGCCGGCACCGCTCCGGCGACAAGTTCCCGGGAGGCGAACCGCTCTCCCGCGGGGACCAGCTGCCCACCGCCCGCCCCGCGTACCCGTCCGAGTACCAGCGCCCCGAGCCCGGTGCCTGGCCGCGGTCCGCGCAGGACGAGTACAGCTGGCAGCAGCCGCGCCTCGGTTTCCCCGAACGCGACCCGTACGCCTCGCCGTCGCAGGACACCTACGGCTCCTCCGGACAGGACGCCTACGGCCCGCCGGGCCAGGACTACCGCGCGCAGGGCAGGGACCGCCCGTCCTACGACCAGAAACGCTCCGAGTACGACTCCCCGCGCCCGGACTACGACTCCCCGCGGCCGGAGTACGACCGTTCCGACTACGACTCGCCGCGCTCCGAGTACGAGGCGTCCCGGGCCGAGTACGACCAGCGCGACCCCGTCCGCCGTGAGCTGCCCGAACCGCCCTCCGGCGTCGGCCCGGTGCACCGCGGCGGCCCCGGCCGCCCGGACCTGCCGTCGGCCGCGGGAGGCGGCGCGCCCGGTCCGCTGGCCGCACAGCCCGCGCCTGCGAGCGGCCCCGGTGAGCCGACCGCGCGGCTCAACCCGAAGTACCTCTTCGACACGTTCGTCATCGGCGCCTCCAACCGGTTCGCGCACGCGGCCGCGGTGGCCGTCGCCGAGGCGCCGGCCAAGGCGTACAACCCCCTGTTCATCTACGGGGAGTCGGGGCTCGGCAAGACGCATCTGCTGCATGCGATCGGGCACTACGCACGCAGCCTCTACCCGGGCACGCGCGTGCGGTACGTCAGCTCGGAGGAGTTCACCAACGAGTTCATCAACTCCATCCGCGACGGCAAGGGCGACAGCTTCCGCAAGCGCTACCGCGAGATGGACATCCTGCTCGTCGACGACATCCAGTTCCTCGCGGACAAGGAGTCGACGCAGGAGGAGTTCTTCCACACCTTCAACACGCTCCACAACGCCAACAAGCAGATCGTGCTCTCCAGTGACCGGCCGCCCAAGCAGCTGGTCACGCTGGAGGACCGGCTGCGGAACCGTTTCGAGTGGGGTCTGATCACCGACGTCCAGCCGCCCGAGCTGGAGACCCGCATCGCGATCCTGCGCAAGAAGGCGGTCCAGGAGCGGCTCAACGCCCCGCCGGAGGTACTGGAGTTCATCGCCTCACGGATCTCGCGGAACATCCGTGAGCTGGAGGGCGCGCTGATCCGGGTGACGGCGTTCGCCTCGCTCAACCGGCAGCCGGTGGACCTGGGCCTGACCGAGATCGTCCTGAAGGACCTGATCCCGGGCGGCGAGGACAGCGCCCCGGAGATCACCGCGACGGCCATCATGGCCGCCACCGCCGACTACTTCGGGCTGACGGTGGAGGACCTGTGCGGTACCTCGCGCGGGCGCGCGCTGGTCACCGCCCGGCAGATCGCCATGTACCTGTGCCGCGAGCTGACCGATCTGTCCCTGCCGAAGATCGGCGCGCAGTTCGGCGGCCGCGACCACACGACCGTCATGCACGCCGACCGCAAGATCCGCGCGCTGATGGCCGAGCGCCGCTCGATCTACAACCAGGTGACCGAGCTGACGAACCGCATCAAGAACGGCTGACACCGGCCGCAGAACGGCACCGAGGGCGCCTCCGGGACATCCCGGAGGCGCCTTTTCACGTTCGCGGCGGCCACCGGCACCCATGGCCGGGCCCCGCCCGACGGCTCGTCCCCGCCTGCCGACGCCTCCCTGCCCACGCCTCCCTGGAACGGCCGGCCGACGGCTCGCCCCGCCATCCCCTCGCCCTCCCCCGCCCTTCCAACGCCCTGCTCCCGCCCTTCCACCACCCTGCCCGCGCCCCGTCACCGCCCCGTCACCGCCCTGCCGCTGTCCCGCAGCCGCCCCTCCCCGGCCACCCGGTGTTCGAATAAGTGCCTGGTTACGGCCACTCTCCACAGATTCGGTGACTTTCTTCCGTCCACATCCTGGGGACTGTGGAGTTGTCCCGAACTGCATCCACAGGAAGCCTGGGGAAGCAGCGTCCGCCCAGCTCAGCAGCCTGTGGAATCGTGGACGAACGATCTCCACAGACTGTGGACGAAGCAAGGATCCACAGGCTGTGCAAGAAGTTGTCCACGGGCAGCCCACAGGCTGGGGCCGGTTGTCCCCAGCGATCCCCAGCTTCTCCACATGGCTGTCCACTGTTCGGCAACGCAACGCACCCACTCACCGCGTCGAGTGAAAGCGGTCACACGAAGGTGCCGGATTGGGGTGTGGGAAACGTGGGTAAACCTGGGGACGCAGCTGGGGAGAACTGCCCTCGGGCTGTGGGTGGTGTGTGCAGAACTTTCTGTTCTCCACAGAAACGCCTGGTTGTCCACCGCCTCCACCCACAGGGTCAGTGGACAAAATTCGGCCTCTGAGCTGGGCAAACGAGGTTATCCACGGTATCCACAGGCCCTACTACTACTCCCGACTAGAGAGAGCCTGGGAATCGCTTTGAAGCGGGGCCTGTGCACAACTCGCTCTCTCGAGCCCGGCTGCCCCTCGGAGCGACTTGACCCCGACAGGCACCTACTGTCAGTGCGGTGCGTCAGACTGGTCCCCGGTGTCCTTCCCTTCGCAGTGGGCCGTGACACCGAGTCGGAGGACTCAGTAGCAACAGCAGGAGGCGGCTTACCGTGAAGATCCGGGTGGAACGCGACGTACTCGCGGAGGCAGTGGCGTGGGCTGCACGCAGCCTCCCGGCCCGTCCGCCGGCCCCTGTCCTCGCCGGCCTCCTGCTGAAGGCCGAGGACGGCCAGCTGAGCCTGTCGAGCTTCGACTACGAGGTCTCCGCCCGTGTGAGCGTCGAGGCCGAGGTCGACGAGGAGGGCACGGTCCTCGTTTCCGGCCGTCTGCTCGCCGACATCTCCCGCGCTCTCCCCAACCGTCCGGTGGAGATTTCCACAGACGGTGTACGGGCGACCGTGGTCTGCGGCTCCTCTCGCTTCACACTCCACACCCTGCCTGTGGAGGAGTACCCGGCGCTGCCGCAGATGCCGAACGCGACCGGCACCGTTCCCGGCGAGGTCTTCGCGGCCGCCGTCTCCCAGGTGGCCATCGCCGCCGGGCGCGACGACACGCTGCCCGTCCTCACCGGTGTGCGCATCGAGATCGAGGGCGACACGGTCACCCTTGCCTCCACCGACCGCTACCGCTTCGCGGTCCGTGAGTTCCTGTGGAAGCCGGAGAACCCGGAAGCCTCCGCCGTCGCCCTGGTCCCGGCGAAGACGCTGCTGGACACCGCCAAGTCGCTCGGTGCGGGCGACAGCGTCACGCTGGCGCTGTCCGGCTCCGGCGCGGGCGAGGGCCTGATCGGTTTCGAGGGCGCG
This sequence comes from Streptomyces sp. NPDC020362, assembly GCF_040642095.1. Taxonomy (NCBI): domain Bacteria; kingdom Bacillati; phylum Actinomycetota; class Actinomycetes; order Kitasatosporales; family Streptomycetaceae; genus Streptomyces; species Streptomyces sp. NPDC020362. The sequence goes on along the minus strand of NZ_JBFAET010000017.1, from coordinate 68,286 downwards.
GGCCGCCGGACGACCACGCGTCTGCTCGAGGGCGACCTGCCGAAGTACCGCACGCTCTTCCCGACCGAGTTCAACTCCGTCGCCGTGATCGAGACCGCCCCCTTCGTGGAGGCCGTCAAGCGTGTGGCCCTGGTCGCCGAGCGCAACACCCCGGTGCGGCTGAGCTTCGAGCAGGGTGTGCTGATCCTGGAGGCCGGCTCCAGCGACGATGCACAGGCTGTGGAAAGGGTTGACGCCCAGCTGGAGGGCGACGACATCTCGATCGCCTTCAACCCGACCTTCCTGCTGGACGGCCTGAGCGCCATCGACTCCCCGGTGGCCCAGCTGTCGTTCACGACGTCCACCAAGCCCGCGCTGCTCAGTGGCAAGCCGGCGCTGGACGCGGAGGCGGACGAGGCCTACAAGTATCTGATCATGCCGGTGCGGCTGAGCGGCTGAGCCCCCGCGCCGAGTGCCGACGGTCGTCCACAGGACGGTGGGAAGGTCCACCGGCCTGTGGACGGAATCCGCAGGTGAGGGCCTACGTATGAGCGCGTATGCCCACAGCTGTGCGTGAGGGTCCGGGGCTAGGCTCGGACCCGGGTACGCAGGTGCCCCACACGCCACACAGCAACCTAAGGAACACAACTGATGGAGCTCGGTCTCGTCGGCCTCGGCAAGATGGGCGGCAACATGCGCGAGCGGATCCGCCGCGCAGGCCACACCGTTCTCGGATACGACCGCAATGCGGACCTCGCGGATGTCCAGAGCCTGGAAGAGCTTGTGGGCAAGCTCAGCGGCCCGCGCGTGGTCTGGGTGATGGTCCCGGCCGGTGAGCCCACCCAGTCGACGATCGACGAGCTGGCCGAGCTGCTGGAGCCCGGTGACGTGGTCGTGGACGGCGGCAACTCCCGCTGGACGGACGACGAGAGGCACGCCGAGCAGCTGGCCGCCAAGGGCATAGGCTTCGTCGACTGCGGCGTCTCCGGCGGCGTCTGGGGCCTGGAGAACGGCTACGCGCTGATGTACGGCGGCGACGCCGAGCACGTCGCCACGGTGCAGCCGGTCTTCGACGCGCTCAAGCCGGAGGGCGACTTCGGCGCGGTGCACGCCGGCAAGGTCGGCGCGGGCCACTTCGCGAAGATGGTCCACAACGGCATCGAGTACGCGATGATGCAGGCCTACGCCGAGGGCTGGGAGCTGCTGGAGAAGGTCGACTCCGTGGAGAACGTCCGCGAGGTCTTCCGCTCCTGGCAGGAGGGCACGGTCATCCGTTCCTGGCTGCTGGACCTCGCGGTGAACGCCCTGGACGAGGACGAGCACCTCGGCGAGCTGCGCGGTTATGCACAGGACTCCGGTGAGGGACGCTGGACTGTGGAAGCCGCCATCGACAACGCGGTGCCGCTTCCCGCGATCACCGCGTCGCTGTTCGCGCGGTTCGCCTCCCGCCAGGAGGACTCGCCGCAGATGAAGATGATCGCCGCGCTGCGCAACCAGTTCGGCGGCCACGCAGTGGAGAAGAAGTAGTCCACAGGGTCGCCCCCGCGATCCACAACCCGTCACTACTCAGGGGGAGGTCGGCGAAACGACCATGCACGTCACGCATCTTTCGCTGGCCGACTTCCGCTCGTACGCCCGGGTCGAGGTCCCGCTGGACCCGGGCGTCACCGCCTTCGTCGGCCCCAACGGCCAGGGCAAGACCAACCTGGTCGAGGCGGTCGGCTACCTGGCGACGCTCGGCAGCCACCGCGTCGCCTCCGACGCCCCCCTCGTCCGCATGGGCGCCGAGCGGGCCGTCATCCGGGCGCAGGTCAGGCAGGGCGAGCGGCAGCAGCTGGTCGAGCTGGAGCTGAACCCCGGCAAGGCCAACCGCGCCCGCATCAACCGGTCTTCGCAGGTCAGACCGAGGGACGTGCTGGGGATCGTACGGACCGTGCTGTTCGCGCCCGAGGACCTGGCACTGGTCAAGGGTGATCCCGGTGAGCGGCGCAGGTTCCTGGACGAGCTGATCACGGCACGGTCGCCGCGGATGGCGGGAGTGCGCTCGGACTACGAGCGGGTGCTCAAGCAGCGCAACACGCTCCTGAAGACCGCCGCCCTTGCCCGCAGGCACGGCGGCCGGTCCATGGACCTGTCCACGCTCGACGTGTGGGACCAGCACCTCGCGCGGGTGGGCGCCGAGCTGCTCGCCCAGCGCCTGGACCTGATCGCGGCGCTCCAGCCGCTGGCCGACAAGGCGTACGAGCAGCTGGCTCCCGGCGGCGGCCCGATCGCGCTGGAGTACAAGCCGTCCGCGCCCGGCGAGGCGCACACGCGCGAGGATCTCTGCGCCCAGCTTCTGGCGGCCCTCGCCGAGGCGCGCAAGCAGGAGATCGAGCGGGGCGTGACCCTCGTGGGACCGCACCGGGACGATGTGGTTCTCAAGCTGGGTCAGCTGCCCGCCAAGGGCTACGCCTCCCACGGCGAGTCCTGGTCCTACGCCCTCGCCCTGCGCCTGGCCTCGTACGACCTGCTGCGCGCGGAGGGCAACGAGCCGGTGCTGATCCTGGACGACGTCTTCGCCGAGCTGGACGCCCGCCGCCGTGAGCGGCTGGCCGAGCTGGTCGCGCCCGGCGAGCAGGTGCTGGTCACCGCCGCTGTGGACGACGACGTACCGCATGTACTGGCCGGCGCCCGGTATGCGGTGGCCGACGGCGCTGTGGAGCGCGCATGAGCACCGACGAACCCGCTCCGAAGGACGCGAAGAGCCCGAAGAGCCCGAAGAAGGCTCCGGAACCCTCCGGTGTCGACCTCGCGCGCGTGGCGTTGCGCGCCGCGAAGGAACAGGCACGCGCGCGTGGTGACGCGGCGCGGCAGAAGAAGCAGGCGCGGCGCGGCGGCGGTCTGCGTTCCGGCGCGCGGGCCGACGGGCGGGACCCGATGGCGCTCGGCGCCGCGATCAACCGGCTGATCAACGAGCGCGGCTGGGAGACCCCGGCCGCGGTGGGCGGCGTCATGGGCCGCTGGCCGCAGATCGTCGGCGAGGACCTGGCCAAGCACTGTGTGCCGCAGAAGTACGACGAGGACGAGCGCGTGCTGTCCGTGCAGTGCGACTCGACGGCGTGGGCGACCCAGCTGCGTCTGCTCGCCCCGACGCTGGTCGCCCGCCTCAACCAGGACCTCGGCCACGGCACGGTCCGGCTGCTGAAGGTCAACGGTCCCGGCGGTCCCGCCCGGCGCTACGGCCCCCTGCGGGCTCCCGGGAGTACGGGCCCCGGCGATACCTACGGGTGACGTACCTCACGTCCTACGGCTGCTGCGCGGTGCCGGCACACCCCTGGTCACACCCCCGTGCACAGGCGTGGATCGCAAGCTGACCCCCCAGTAGCCAAGGGTTGACGGCCCGAAGCGCTGAGTGGCGCTGTGAGCCGCTTGGAGCCCCCATCCGTATATCGGGACCCGGCCGAGACCGGTTCAGGGCGGCACATGAGGACTCAGGTACCGGCAAACCCCCATCACTGTCGGCGCTACCGGTAGACTGGAAGCCAATCCCGCCCCAAACGTGGGGACCGTCCGGGAAAAGCTGAGCAACGCTGATCAAGGCTTACCAACGCAACATGCCGCAGCCGCTCCGGCAACCCGCCGACGAGCTCGGCTCGTGCTGTGCCAGAAAGGGCGCTTCGTGGCCGATTCCGGCAACCCCAACGAGAACATCCCGTCCACCGACGCCGGCGTGACCGGCGAGGCCGCAGATTCCGGCGCAGCCTCCGCCTCCTACGACGCCAGCGCCATCACCGTGCTCGAAGGGCTGGACGCGGTCCGCAAGCGGCCCGGCATGTACATCGGCTCCACCGGTGAGCGCGGTCTGCACCACCTGGTGTACGAGGTCGTCGACAACTCCGTCGACGAGGCGCTGGCCGGCTACGCGGACACCATCGACGTGACGATCCTCGCCGACGGCGGCGTGCGTGTCGTCGACAACGGCCGTGGCATCCCGGTGGGCATCGTGCCCTCCGAGGGCAAGCCGGCCGTCGAGGTCGTGCTGACCGTGCTGCACGCGGGCGGCAAGTTCGGCGGCGGCGGCTACGCCGTCTCCGGTGGCCTGCACGGTGTGGGTGTGTCCGTCGTGAACGCGCTGTCCACGAAGGTCGCCGTCGAGATCAGGACCGACGGCCACCGCTGGACGCAGGAATACAAGCTCGGCGTCCCGACGGCCCCGCTCGACCGGCACGAGGCGACGGAGGAGACCGGCACCTCGGTCACCTTCTGGGCCGACCCCGACATCTTCGAGACCACCGAGTACTCCTTCGAGACGCTCTCGCGGCGCTTCCAGGAGATGGCGTTCCTCAACAAGGGTCTGACGCTCAAGCTCACCGACGAGCGCGAGTCGGCGAAGGCCACGGCCGGGGCGGACGAGGCGGGTGCGGACGAGAAGGACGAGGTCAAGACCGTCACGTACCACTACGAGGGCGGCATCGTCGACTTCGTGAAGTACCTCAACTCCCGCAAGGGAGAGGCGGTGCACCCCACCGTCATCGACCTGGAGGGCGAGGACAAGGACAAGAGCCTGTCCCTCGAGGTCGCGATGCAGTGGAACAGCGGCTACAGCGAGGGCGTGTACTCGTTCGCCAACATCATCCACACGCACGAGGGCGGTACGCACGAGGAGGGCTTCCGCGCGGCGCTCACCTCGCTGATCAACAAGTACGCGCGCGACAAGAAGCTGCTGCGCGAGAAGGACGACAACCTCACCGGTGACGACATCCGTGAGGGTCTGACGGCGATCATCTCGGTCAAGCTGAGCGAGCCGCAGTTCGAGGGCCAGACCAAGACCAAGCTGGGCAACACGGAGGCCAAGACCTTCGTGCAGAAGGCTGTCTACGAGCACCTCAACGACTGGCTGGACCGCAACCCGGTCGAGGCCGCGGACATCGTCCGCAAGGGCATCCAGGCGGCCACCGCGCGCGTGGCGGCCCGCAAGGCCCGCGACCTCACCCGCCGCAAGGGCCTGCTGGAGTCGGCGTCCCTGCCGGGCAAGTTGTCGGACTGCCAGTCCAACGACCCGACCAAGTGCGAGATCTTCATCGTCGAGGGTGACTCCGCCGGCGGCTCGGCCAAGTCCGGCCGCAACCCGCAGTACCAGGCGATCCTCCCGATCCGCGGCAAGATCCTCAACGTCGAGAAGGCCAGGATCGACAAGATCCTGCAGAACCAGGAGATCCAGGCGCTGATCTCCGCCTTCGGCACGGGTGTGCACGAGGACTTCGACATCGAGAAGCTCCGCTATCACAAGATCATCCTGATGGCGGACGCCGACGTCGACGGCCAGCACATCAACACCCTGCTGCTGACGTTCCTGTTCCGCTTCATGCGGCCGCTGGTCGAGGCCGGGCACGTGTTCCTGTCGCGTCCCCCGCTCTACAAGATCAAGTGGGGCCGGGACGAGGTCGAGTACGCGTACTCCGACCGCGAGCGCGACGCGCTGCTGGAGATGGGCCGCCAGCGCGGCAAGCGGGTCAAGGAGGACTCGATCCAGCGCTTCAAGGGTCTCGGCGAGATGAACGCCGAGGAACTGCGCGTGACGACCATGGACCAGGAGCACCGCGTCCTAGGCCAGGTCACCCTGGACGACGCCGCCCAGGCCGACGACCTGTTCTCCGTCCTGATGGGCGAGGACGTCGAGGCCCGCCGCGCGTTCATCCAGCGCAACGCCAAGGACGTCCGCTTCCTCGACATCTGAGTCGGTCTCAGCTGACCGCACCAGGAAGGATCTTCACCAGCAATGGCCGACGAGAACACTCCGGAAACCCCTGAGACCGAGGGCGGCGAGACCGTGCTGCGCGTCGAGCCCGTCGGGCTCGAGACGGAGATGCAGCGCTCGTACCTGGACTACGCGATGTCCGTCATCGTGTCCCGTGCGCTGCCCGACGTCCGTGACGGCCTCAAGCCCGTCCACCGCCGCGTCCTGTACGCGATGTACGACGGCGGCTACCGCCCCGAGCGCGGCTTCTACAAGTGCGCCCGTGTCGTCGGCGACGTCATGGGCAACTACCACCCGCACGGCGACTCCTCGATCTACGACGCGCTGGTGCGCCTCGCCCAGCCGTGGTCGATGCGGATGCCGCTGGTGGACTCCAACGGCAACTTCGGCTCTCCGGGCAACGACCCGGCGGCCGCCATGCGCTACACCGAGTGCAAGATGGCGCCGCTGTCGATGGAGATGGTCCGCGACATCGACGAGGAGACCGTCGACTTCACGGACAACTACGACGGCCGCTCCCAGGAGCCGACCGTCCTGCCCTCCCGCTTCCCGAACCTGCTGATCAACGGCTCGGCCGGTATCGCGGTCGGCATGGCGACCAACATCCCGCCGCACAACCTGCGCGAGGTCGCGGCCGGCGCCCAGTGGTACCTGGAGAACCCCGAGGCCTCCCACGAGGAGCTGCTCGATGCGCTCATCGAGCGCATCAAGGGCCCGGACTTCCCGACCGGCGCGCTCGTCGTCGGCCGCAAGGGCATCGAGGAGGCCTACCGGACCGGCCGCGGCTCGATCACGATGCGCGCGGTGGTCGAGGTCGAGGAGATCCAGAACCGCCAGTGCCTGGTGGTCACCGAGCTGCCGTACCAGACCAACCCGGACAACCTGGCACAGAAGATCGCCGACCTGGTGAAGGACGGCAAGATCGGCGGCATCGCGGACGTCCGCGACGAGACGTCGTCCCGTACGGGCCAGCGCCTGGTGATCGTCCTCAAGCGGGACGCGGTCGCCAAGGTCGTCCTGAACAACCTGTACAAGCACACGGACCTGCAGTCGAACTTCGGCGCCAACATGCTGGCGCTGGTCGACGGTGTGCCGCGCACGCTCTCGCTGGACGCGTTCATCCGCCACTGGGTGACGCACCAGATCGAGGTCATCGTCCGCCGGACCCGCTTCCGGCTGCGCAAGGCCGAGGAGCGCGCCCACATCCTGCGCGGTCTGCTCAAGGCCCTGGACGCCATCGACGAGGTCATCGCGCTGATCCGGCGCAGTGAGACCGTCGAGATCGCGCGCACCGGCCTGATGGGTCTCCTGGAGATCGACGAGATCCAGGCGAACGCCATCCTCGAGATGCAGCTGCGCCGCCTGGCCGCTCTGGAGCGCCAGAAGATCGTCCAGGAGCACGACGAGCTCCAGGCGAAGATCACCGAGTACAACGCGATCCTCGCCTCCCCGGTCCGTCAGCGCGGGATCGTCAGCGAGGAGCTGGCCGCGATCGTCGAGAAGTACGGCGACGACCGCAAGACCATGCTGGTGCCCTACGACGGCGACATGTCCATCGAGGACCTGATCGCCGAGGAGGACATCGTCGTCACCGTCTCGCGGGGCGGTTACGTCAAGCGGACGAAGACGGACGACTACCGGGCGCAGAAGCGCGGCGGCAAGGGCGTGCGGGGCACGAAGCTGAAGGAAGACGACATCGTCGACCACTTCTTCGTCTCCACCACGCACCACTGGCTGCTGTTCTTCACGAACAAGGGCCGGGTGTACCGGGCGAAGGCGTACGAGCTGCCGGACGCCGGCCGGGACGCACGCGGCCAGCACGTGGCGAACCTGCTCGCCTTCCAGCCGGACGAGGCGATCGCCGAGATCCTCGCGATCCGTGACTACGAGGCGGCGCCCTACCTGGTCCTGGCCACCAAGGCCGGTCTGGTCAAGAAGACGCCTCTGAAGGATTACGATTCGCCCCGCTCCGGCGGCGTCATCGCGATCAATCTGCGCGAGCGCGAGGACGGATCCGACGACGAGCTGATCGGCGCCGAGCTGGTTTCGGCCGACGACGATCTCCTTCTGATCAGCAAGAAGGCGCAGTCGATCAGGTTCACCGCCTCGGACGACACCCTGCGCCCGATGGGCCGCGCCACCTCCGGCGTCAAGGGGATGAGTTTCCGCGAGGGCGACGAGCTTCTCTCGATGAATGTTGTTCGACCCGGTACGTTCGTGTTCACTGCGACGGACGGTGGGTACGCCAAGCGGACCGGCGTCGACGAGTACCGCGTCCAGGGTCGCGGCGGCCTCGGCATCAAGGCCGCCAAGATCGTGGAGGACCGTGGTTCTCTCGTCGGGGCGCTGATTGTCGAGGAGAGCGACGAGATCCTCGCCATCAGCCTGTCCGGCGGTGTGATTCGTACGCGAGTCAGCGAGGTCAGGGAGACGGGCCGTGACACCATGGGCGTCCAACTGATCAACCTGGGCAAGCGCGATGCCGTGGTCGGTATCGCACGTAACGCCGAGGCGGGGCGCGAGGCGGAGGAAGTCGACGGCGACGTGGCCGTGGACGAGGCCGCCGAGGGTGCCGCGACCACCGGCACGGACGAGGGTGAGGCGCCCTCGGCCGAGTAGGCACGAGGAGTGAGTCATCGTGAGCGGAGCCACGGGCGCCGGATCGGCCGGTACCTCCACGGGTACGGAAACGGGCGGCGGCGGCCGTGGCTCAGCCGCGAGCGCCAGGGGTGCGGGTGACCCGCACACGACCCAGCTCCGCAAGATCGACGCAGGCAAGGACGGCTCACCCTCGACCGACACGCATGGATCCCAGGGGGGAACTGTGACGGACACCCGCGGCGCCCAGACCCAGCCCGGCTCGGCCGACGGGCATCAGGCGTCCCCGCTGCCCGGGGAGCGGCGCTCCGAGCAGCCCGCCGGGCCCTACCACCCGCCGCAGGCCTATCCGGCGCAGGCCCCGGCCGCCGGCGTACGGCGGCCGCGCACCGGTGCGAAGACGGCGCCGCGCACCCGCAAGGCCCGGCTGCGCGTCGCCAAGGCCGATCCGTGGTCGGTCATGAAGGTCAGCTTCCTGCTCTCCATCGCGCTCGGGATCTGCACGATCGTCGCCTCGGCGGTGCTCTGGATGGTCATGGACGCGATGGGCGTGTTCTCGACGGTCGGCGGCACCATCTCGGAGGCGACGGGCTCCAACGAGGCGAACGGCTTCGACCTCCAGGCGTTCCTCTCCCTGCCGCACGTCCTGACGTTCACGACGATCATCGCGGTCATCGACGTCGTCCTCGCGACGGCGCTCGCCACCCTCGGTGCGTTCATCTACAACCTGTCCGCGGGCTTCGTGGGCGGCATCGAGCTGACGCTGGCCGAGGACGAGTGATCCCACCTGTCGCCCTGCGCCGACGGTCCTGCGACAACCGATTTTGGGACTGCCCCCCTCGTGCGCTAATCTTCAGGAGTCGGCGCGCGGGACACACACCGCAAAGCGCGGCGGGGCTATAGCTCAGTTGGTTAGAGCGCATCCCTGATAAGGATGAGGCCACAGGTTCAAATCCTGTTAGCCCCACAGAACGAAGACCCCTGGTCCACTTGGACCGGGGGTTTTTGCATGCGCGGACGAGTGCGGGGACACGTGCGGGGATGCGCGCGTGGATGCCTGCAGGGATACGTGCGAGGGATATGCACAGGGGATACGTGCAGGGATGCGCGCCCGGTTGCATGCAGGGATTCCGCTTTACGACACGAAAAAAGGCCCGACCGCTGGCGACGGGGGATGCACCAGCGATCGGGCTATGGCCAAGGGTAACAAGGTTGTACGGGTTTCGGGGAGGCAACGGGAGGTTTTGACGGGGTAGTTGGCTGATCTTGATCGGTCAGCGGGGGCACGGAGGGTCGTACGACAGGCGTGTCAGGTACTCGCGCCACTTCTGCGGGGTCAGTACGTTGCGGGTGACCGAGCAGATGTGCCGGATGGCCTCGTCGGCGTTCAGGGGCCACAGACGGACCGTGTCCGCGCCGCTGGACACCCCGAGCACACGGCTGTTGGGGCTGAAGGAGAGGAAGTTCCCCGTCTTGGCGTACGGGCTCATCGACTGGCCGATGGGTTTGGCCGAGGAAGGACGGGTGACGTTCCAGAGCCGGATCGTGTTGTCGTCGCCGCCGCTCGCCAGGACCCGGCCGTCCGCGCTGAACGTCAGCGAGGTGACCGCCTCGGTGTGGCCGGTCAGGGGGGAGCCGAGCGCACTCGCCGCCCTGGGGTCGGTGACGTCCCAGAGCCGTACGGTGTCGTCGTCGCTGCCACTGACGAGGGTGTGCCCGTCGGGGCTGTAGGCGAGGGCGTTGACCGGGGCGGAGTGGTCGGTGAGCGGCTTGCCGAGCGGGGTGACGCGGGCGGGGGCGGAGACGTTCCACAGCCGGATGGTGCGGTCCGCGCTGCCGCTGGCGAGGGTGTGCCCGTCGGGGCTGAAGACGAGGGCGTTGATGTAGCCCCGGTGCCCGGAGAGCGGCTTGCCGAGCGGGACGGCACGGGCGGGGTCGGAGACGTTCCACAGCCGGATGGTGTGGTCGCCGTAGACGGTGGCCAGGGTCCGTCCGTCCGGGCTGTACGCCAGTGCGTGGGTGCCCGCGAAGCGGGTGCGCAGGGTGAGGGGCGGCCCGGTGAGGACCGGATGGCCCGGATCGGCCACGTTCCACAGGGACAGCATCGCCTTGCCGTTCAGGACGGCGAGGGTACGGCCGTCGGGGGAGAAGACGATCGAACGCTGGCCGCCGTCCGCTTCCATGAACGGCCTGCCCAGCGCCACGGGCCGGTCGGGCGCCGCCGCGTTCCACAGCCGGATCCTGCCGTCGCGCGCGGCCGTGGCGAGCACCTTGCCGTCCGGCCGGAACGCCCCGCTGCGGCCGATCATGTCCGACGTCGGGATGGACCACAGGCGGACCTTGCTGTCGCCGCTGCCGGTGGCGAGGGTGCGCCCGTCGGGACTGAACCCCAGGGCGTACATCTCGCCGCTGCTGCCCGTGAGCGGCTCGCCGACCTGGGAGGGGGACGTGGGATCGGCGACGTTCCACAGGCTCGCCGTGCTGTCCGCGCTGGCGGCCGCGAGCCGTCTGCCGTCGGGGCTGAAGGCCACGGACCAGATGGGGCCGGTGTGGCCGGTGAGCGGCGAGCCGAGCGGTGCCGCGCGCTGCGGATCGGAGACGCTCCACAGCCGGATGGTGTCGTCCGCGCTGCCGCTGGCCAGGGTGCGCCCGTCGGGGCTGAAGGCCACCGAGTGCACGAGGTCCGTGTGGCCGGTCAGCACCGTGCGCAGGGGCTCGGGGTGGCGCGGGTCGGCCGTGTTCCACAGCCGGATGGTGTTGTCGTCGCCGCCCGCCGCGAGGGTGCGCCCGTCGGGGCTGAACGCCACGCAGCGCACCGCGGCGGTGTGGCCGCCCAACGTGACGAGCGGCTTCGGCCGGCGCGGGTCGGCCACGTTCCACAGCCGGACCGTGCGGTCCTCGCTCGCCGAGGCCAGGGTGCGCCCGTCCGGGCTGAAGGCGACCAGGTAGATCGTGCCCGTGTGGCCGGTCAGCGGTGAGCCGATCGGGGACGGGCGGGCGGGGTCCGTGACGTCCCACAGCCGGATCGTGCCGTCGTCGCCCGCGCTGGCCAGGGTGTGGCCGTCCGGGCTGAAGACCGCGCTGCTCACCCAGCTGGTGTGGCCGGTCAGGGGCTTGCCCAGCGGCCTGGGCCGGCCGCGGTCGGCCACGTTCCAGAGCCGGACCGTGCGGTCGTAGCTGGCCGTGGCCAGGGTCTTGCCGTCGGGGCTGAAGGAGGTCAGGTAGACGGCGCCGGTGTGGCCGAGCAGCGGGGTGGCCAGCGGCGCGTTCACGATCGAGATCAGACGGCTGTACGTCCCCTCGTCGTCCGGCCGAAGGTCGTGGGCCACCAGATCGAGCTGGGCGGCCAGCGACGGATCCGTGTGCTGGGCCCGGTCCGCCTCGGCGAGCACCTGTTCGAACAGGGCGTCGTCCCGCTGCTGCCACGCGACCACCGCCGAACCCGCGGCCAGCACGGCGAGCACCACCAGCGCCGCCACCGCGGCGCGGCTGATCAGGACCGTGCGCCTGCGCAGCCTGACCGAGGCGGCCAGGAACTGCACCGCACTGCGGGTCAGATAGGTGTCCCCGGCGGACTTCGCCCAGCTGCGGGCCTGTTCCAGGCGCGAGCCGCGGTACAGGAGCGAGTTGTCCCGCTCCGAGACCTCCCAGGCCCGGCCGTCCTCCTCCAGCCGCTGGCGCAGCAGATGGTCGTTGCGGTTGTCGTCGATCCAGTGGCGCAGCCGGGGCCAGGCGTGCAGCAGCGCCTCGTGGGTGATCTCCACGGTCTCCGCGTCGAGGGTCACAAGCCGGGCACGCACCAGCGCCTCCAGCGACTCCTCGGTCTTGCCGGGGTCCGACGACTCCTGCGCCAGCTGGCGGCGCGTGCCCCGTCTGCGCGTGGCCTGGGTGTCCTCGCCCAGCCGGACGAGACGCAGCAGGAGCAGCCGGGCGGCCGTGCGGGCGGCGGGGTCGAGGCCGGACCAGGCGCGCTCGGCGGTCGCCGCCACCGCGCCCTGGATGCCGCCCGCCGCGCGGTAGCCCGCCAGCGTCAGCCGGCCCGCCTTGCGGCGCTGCCAGGTGGCGAGCAGGGCGTGCGAGAGCAGCGGGAGCACTCCGGAGTCATGCGCCCCGCGCGGGCCGTCGGCGCTCACCTCCCGCACGATCAGCTCGGCCAGCCCCGGTTCCAGCTCCAGGCCGACGGCCTTGGCTGGGCCGGTCACCGCCTCGCGCAGCTCCGCCGTGGTCAGCGGGCCGAGCACCATGTGCCGGTGCTGCAGCGCGTCCGCCAGCTCGGGATAGCCGAGGCACTGCTCGTAGAAGTCGGCGCGGATGCCGAGGACCACCAGCACGGGGGCGGGACCGCCCGAGTCGGTGGCCGGGGTGCAGGCCGCGTGCAGGAACTGCAGGAAGGTGCGCCGGTCCGCCTCGTCGGCGCAGAGGGTGAAGGTCTCCTCGAACTGGTCCACGATGAGGACCGGCCGGGAGGCCGGGGAGGTGTCGGCGGCCGGGGAAGGGCCGGTGGCCGGGGAGGACACGGTGGCCGGGCGCACGGCCACCGGTGCCTCGGTCCTCGGCAGGACCGCACGCGGGGAGGCCTCGTCGGACGCCGGGGCGCCCGACGACTCCTCGTCGGACGGCTGCCCGGCCGGGGACGCCTCCCGCCGTGCCCATGCGGTGACGGCCTCCCGCACCCCACGGGCGAAGCGCGGGGCGTCCGACCCCGGCGCCGCGGGGTTCCGGGCCGCCTCCTGCTCGGCCCTGCGGGCCTCGGCGGCCAGTGCGGCGAGTTCCGGGATCCGGCAGGTCAGCTCGCCGAGCGGGTCGGCGCCCGGCACCAGCTGGAGCACGGCGCTCGGCCGGCTGTTCCCGTCCCCGAGCGCACCGTCCTGCACCGCGGGCACCAGACCGGCGTTCAGCAGCGACGACTTCCCGGCGCCCGAGGCGCCGACGAGCATGATCAGCCCGCCCGTCTTCTCCGCGGCCCGCAGCTGGGTGACGAGGGCGTCCGTGCTCCGCTCCCGGCCGAAGAACCACCGGGCGTCCTCCTCGCGGTACGGAGCGAGCCCCCGGTAGGGGCACACACCGCCCGCGACGGGCGGGGCCTCGGCCGTCGGCGGCTGCTCCTCCGCCGCGGGCACCGCCGGGCGGTCGCCGGCCGGATCGGCGACCGCGCGCTCCCACAGACGCTGCCACTGGGCGAGGTCGTAGAGGCCGGCGGAGACCGGAACAGGCCGCAGGCGGCGTGCCTCGGGGACCAGGATGTGCAGGACGGCCGCGAGGGCGGCGAACTGGGCGGGCACGTTCTTGGCCCGCCGCCAGTCGCTGATGCGCTGGGCGGACACCCGCACGGGCCGGCCGCGCTCGTCCACCCGCTGCAGCCGTACGACCGCCTCGGAAACGCTCTTCAGAGGAGGATTTCCAGCCTCCTTGTACAGCAGTGCGAGGCGCTCGGCGAAAGCTGTGCGTGCCCCTGAGTCGGAACCCAAGGCCCCACCCCTTACTTCCCCCCGCATCTGGATGTCCGGACCGGAAAACTCACCCTATACGGCTGACCTGCGGATAAGCCCGGGACCGGACGCGGGAATCTCCCCCTCCGAGGTGACAGGTGGCAGGATCACGTCCCGGTGGCGAGCCCGTCACACGGCGTCCGGACAGGCCACCGGCCCGGTGCGCAAAAGACGGCGGGTGGCGCCGATCGTTCTCGGACAACTTCCGCCGACGACCTCGAAGGCATCGCAGGCACCGACGACAGCGCAGACACGGGAGCCGACCCGGACACCGACGACAGGTGACCGGACCGGCCATGGGCCCGGCCCTCCTGCGATGCCGTCGGCGCGGTTGCTTCGGTCCGTGCCGACCCGCCGACGCGGCACGGTTCGAGACCACCAGCTCCGTCCGGTACCGGTCCCCACGTGGGGAGGGACCGGTGCCGGACGGGCCGGTGAACTACGCCCCGGGCCCCCGGGAGATCCATCCTGCCGCGTGTGCCGCTGCCGCGGCGCGCCGCTCGGCCTCGTCGGCGGCGGCGTTCAGCGACGCGTCCCTGCCCCGTGCCGTGCCGCCCGCGGCGGTCGCGGCCGCCTGGGACGCGGCGAGCGCGGCACGCAGGGCCGATGCCGAGGCGGAGGAAGCGGCGGCGGCCGTGGTGCCGGGCTCGTCCGCGGTGTCCCGTGCCGCGGCCACCTGGGCGGCGAGGGCGGCAGCGGCGGCGGCGTTCCGGGCGCAGCGCGCGTCCGCCGCGGGATCGGGTGCACCAGCGGCCAGGGCGGCGATGGACCCGGCCGACAGGCGCAGCGCGCCCGCGGCCCGGCCGACGGGGCTCGTCGGCACGATCTGGGCGTCGTCCTGGCCGACTCCGGCGTGCCGGCAGGTGGCGGCGGCGCGCTCGTACGCGCTGCGCGCACGGTCGGCGTGGGTCCTGCGCAGAGCTGCCAGGGCCGCTGCCGACGTCGAGGTTGCTGCCACTGCCTCTTCCAGTCCGCTCATCTTCGGTCTCCCTGTGGGGGTGTCCGGGGCCGGGCGCGGGCAGGGTGCCACGCCGGCCGTGAAGAGGCCAGGGGCACCGGCCGTCTGGAAAGCTGACGGTCCGTCAGATATGGTCGCCTCACCGGCCGTTCCCGAAGGGGTGAGTGCCATGGTGAAACGTCCTGAATGCCCGCAACCACCCGGTGTGCCACGCTGGGTCGCGATGTTCTACCAGCCGGCGCAGGCCTCCTGGCACCTGGGTGCGGAGTCCCCCGACCGGGCTCCCGTGCTGTACGCCGTGGGCGACATGGCCCAGACGGTACGGGCGCGCGGCGACGAGGTGACGGTCGCTCTGTGGGGTCCACGGGACGGTGCCTGGCAGCGGTTCGACACCCCGGCCGGCCGGGCGGCCGCCCCCGCTGCGCAGCCAGCCCCCGAGCACCCCGAGGAGCCGGTCGGGCTGGCGGAACGCCTTGCGGGCCGCCGGCACCAGGTGCTCATGGCCGGCCTGAGCAAGGCGGGTCTGTACGACCTCTCCTCCGAGGACGAGGAGGCGGTGCGCACGCTCGTCGAACGGCTCGACGAACCCGCCGTCCGCCGCGTCGCCCACTGGCTCTCGGCCGCAGCCGGCGAGGGGCTCGGTCGCTGATGACGCCGGTGGCCGCGAGCCGCAGCCGCTGATGACGCCGGTGGCCGCGAGCCGCAGCCGCTGATGACGCCGGTGGCCGCGAGCCGCAGCCGCCCGCACGCCGCTGGCGGCCCGGCCCGGTTCGGTGTGCGGTCCGCCGGGCAGGCACGTCCTGGAGGTCACCGACGACTGGAGGACGTATGAAGGTGTCCGTCGACCGCACCGCGTGCTACGGCTCCGCCGAGTGTGCGCACCGGGCGCCGTCCGTGTTCGCGTTCGAGGACGGATACGGCGTGGTCCGGCCCGGCCGGGAGCGGGCCGCGGACGATCCACCGGTGCGGGAAGCGGTGCGGGAAGCGGTCGAGAAGTGCCCCTCGCAGGCCATCGTCGTGACCGAATGAGCCCCGGTACGCCGAATGAGCCCTGGTACGCCGAATGAGCCCCAGTCCCCAGTGGGACGGGCCCACTCGCCCCCCTCGGCGGGCACACTCGCCCCCCCCGGCGGGCACACTCGCCCCCCCGGCGGGCACACTCGGCCCCTCGAAGGAGACCCGCGCCCGCGCCCCGGCCTCCCTGGCAGCCGCTCGGGGCCGTCGGAAGATCCGCCCTCAGCCCCGTAGGAAGGTCCGGCGTCAGACCCGTCGGCATTCACCACCTCTGTCGGCATTCACCACCTTTCCAGACGGGTGGTGAAGAGCAACTCCGTGCGGTCGCCGGGCAGTACGACGTCGGAGACGTCCACGACACGGCCGCCGGTGTCGTACGACGTCTTGCGGAGCAGGATCACCGCAGCCCCGGCCGGAAGTCCCAGCTCCCGTACTTCCTGCGGGGTCGGTTCCCGCGCGGTGAACCGTTCCTCCACGCGGTCGATCTCGACGCCCACGGTGGAGAGCTGGTGGGCTGTGCCGCCGGGCCAGGGCTCCCTCGACGCGTCCAGGAGGTCGGGGTTGGCCGCTGCCACGGCGTGCAGGAGATATGAGGTCACGAGGCTGAAGGGGGCCGTCTCCGCCGCGTACCGCGTCCGGTAGGTGCGTTCCAGGAGCGGCGTGCCCTGGGGCACGCCGAAGGTCTCGGCCAGATCGCCGAGTGCCTGGACCGTGCGGTAACGCGCGAAGAAGACGAGGTCGCCCGGTGTCAGCCCGGTGTCGTGCTCCGTGGCCCCGGTCCCGGCCCGCGTGCCGGACGACTGCAGGGCCCGGTTCTTCTCCCACTGGTGTCGCCGGCTGTCGCGCACCACCCGGGTGCGAGGACGCCGTACGAACGTGTCGCGCCCGTGCGGCCCGTCGTCCGCGATCTCCTCGTAGGCCCTGGGCACCCGTCCAGGCTACGACCGGGCGCGCGGACCCGGCGAGTCGGGACGTGCGGCGTGTGCAGGCCCCCTGGCAGCGCGAGCCCCTCGCAGTGCGAGCCCCCTCGCAGTGCGAGCCCCCGAACAGTGCGAGACCCCCGAACAGTGCGAGCCCCCCGAACAGCGCGAGACCCCCGGCCCAACCCGGCCGGGGGTCTTTTCCGTGTCGACTGTGCTGCGTACGCAAGTCGCCGTGAAGTCGAAACGTCCGCGGTGCTGCGTGCTGCCGTCGTGCTCAGCAGGCGAGAGGGGCTGTGGACTGGTCCTCGGCTTCCGTCGCGGCTTCCGTCCGGTTGAGGCTGCTGCGCCGGCAGCTGGGCGACTTTCCATGGGCCTCGGCCCGGATCCGCTGTTTCATCGTGGGGGGCAGGAGGGCCCTGGCATGGGACCAGGCCCAGTGGTTCGTCACCGGGATCGTGGGGGCCGTGCGCTGCACGCTGTCGTTGCTCGGAGCCTCGGTCCGGGTGGCGGCCGCCGCGTCGGTCGCGGTGATGAGGCCGAGCGCCGTGAACAGCGCGAGGAATGCGGTGACGATGGCGGTCCACAGCTTCATGACCTTGTTCTGGGTCATGGCCCCTCACTTTCGGGTTGGGCGATTTGCGTACTTTGTTCATGATGTGTATGGGGGCTGGGAAGTGGTGGACCGACGCTCGTGGCGCGTCGATGTTCAGATCAACACCACTCGGATGGGTGCAAGAAGGTCGGAAAACCCGTAAAGCCAGGTGAGGACGAGCGAAGAGGGAGCAAAGTCACGGTCCGTGGGGGTGTGATCACCCTCCGATCGGAACGGCGCCGACCTCGCCTAATGTGCTTCCGGAGGCCGGAGTTGGGGCCCCACGCAGGTCACCGATCGATATCGGTCGGTGTGTATAGTCGGGCGGCAGAGGTCCCCTACGTCAAGGAAAGACGAGGTCGCGCGGTGAAGAAGCTGCTCCTGGTCGCACTGGCCGCCATCGGCGGGCTCCTCGTGTACCGCCAGATCCAGGCGGATCGCGCCGAGCAGGACCTGTGGACGGAGGCGACTGACTCCGTGCCCACGGGTTCGTGAGTACCGATCCAGAATCTGATCAGACCCCGACCGCCCTTGCGGTCGGGGTTTTGTGTTGCCCGGACGGCGCAGGAGCCGCGTGCCTGTGCCCCGTGTTGCCGGTTCCCGGCGGGTGGTGTACGAGCACGGGGCCGTGACCCGGGCACGGGGACGGGCGGGACGGCCGTTTCGGACGGCCGTACGGATTCCACGGATGGTGCAGGGCCGCGCGGGGCAGGATGGGCCACGGCCGGGAGCGCAGCGACAGGGGGTGGCACGTGCGGGGGCGTGGGCGAACGACGTGGCGGCGGCGGGCCGGCCGGCCGGCGGGTGCCGGAACCCGGGTAGCGGTCGTGACCGCCGTGCTGTGCGCCGCTGCCGTCCTGCCGGGCGGGACGGCGGCCGGTGTGCAGGACGGGACCTACGCGTTCGCCCCGGACGCCCGGGCGGTCACGGGTACGGCGAGCACCACCGGCGCAGAACGGCTGGAGCCCGGCCGTGCCTACCGAAGCTCCCTCCCGAGGAACGGCAAGCTCTACTACCGCCTCGACCTCGCCGCCACGGCCACGGCGTACGTCCCCGTCACCGCCGTACCCCCCGCCCACACCACGGTCGCGGCCACCGACGGCATCCGTGTCTCGCTCAAGGACGCGCACGGCAGTTCCTGCACCTTTTCCTCCGCACGCTTCGGCGCCGGGCTGAGCCCGCGTCCCGTCACCGCCCTGGCGCGGCGCGAGGCGGGCGGGACGCTGTGCCAGGGCGCGGGGACGTACTACGTCCTGGTGGAACGCGTCGAATCCAGCGGTACGGCGGGCTCCGGTACGGCAGGCTCGGGTGCCGCGGGGTCGGGCTCGGCGGGCTCGGGCTCGGGTTCGGGCTCGGCGCAGCGCTGGGATCTGGAGATCGCGCCCGTCACGGAACCGCGCCTGGCCGGGGCCGGATCCACCAGCGCGCCCGGGACCTGGGACTCCGCCTCCCCCGATCCCCTTTCCGGGACGGCCCGCCGCCGGTCGGGCGGCGCCGGCTTCGCCCAGGCCCGCCCGCTCGGCCAGGGCGTCTGGCGGACCGACATGACCCCCGGCCAGACCCTCTTCTACAAGGTGCCGCTCGACTGGGGCCGCCGGGTGAACGCCGTCGCAGAACTCGGCGGTTCCGCCCAGGGCCAGGGGTATGTGGGTGGCGCCCTGAACCTGTCGCTCTACAACCCCGTCCGCGGGCTCGTCGACGACGCGTCCCTCGGCTACACAGGGACCCAGAAGCCCGTTGCCCTCGGCCCGCTGCCTCCCGTGGAGTACCGCAACCGGTACACCGTGCTCAGCGCGCAGAGCGCGATGCGCTTCGCCGGCGACTACTACCTGGTCGTGCATCTCAGCGAGCAGCTGGCCCGGACGTTCGGGACCGGGCCGTTCGCGGTGACGCTGCGGGTACGGGTCGGCGGGCAGGCGCACGACGGGCCCGGGTATGCCGGGCGGCCCGTGCCGGCCGGCGTCTTCACGATCACGGACGAGGACCGGGAGGCGGCGGTCACCGGGGTCACCGGGGGCGGTGACACCGCAATGAAGGTGCTCGCGGTCGGCGGGATCGGCGCCGGGACCGCGCTGCTGCTCGTGCTGGGCGTGTGGACGGTGGCGGCCCGGCGGGCTCAGACGCGGGTCAGCGCCCAGAAGCCCACGGCGTAGCAGGCCAGCGCCAGAAGCAGGATCGGGATCGCGGCCTTCGCCGGAGGGCCGGGGCGGCGACCCACGCGCCGTGCCCTGCGGCCGTGCGCGGGGCCCGGCCGGCGGGGCTGCGCCGGAGCGGGAACCTGCGCGTCCCGGGCGGTGTACGCGGCAGTGGAGGCGTCGCCGCGCGTCCCGGCCTCCGGGACGGGGAGCGGCGGGGCCGCCGGGGCCGGGTGCCGGCCGGCGTACGGCTCGGGGGAGGACCGGGGATGCGCGGGGGCGTGCGGGGGGCCGGCGGCAGGGATTGTGGCGGGGGTGGGCGGCTGCTCGGCGGGGTGTGGGCCGGGCCGGGCGCCGTACGGTGCCTGCCGGTTTTCTTCGTACGGGTGGCGGGGGGCGTACGGCTGGGGGCTGGGGGTCGGCTGCGGGGGCGGGAGGTGGAAGCTTCCGGTGTCCGACATGGGGGACGGCACGGAGTGCTGCGCCCCGTCGCCGCCCAGGCGCGGATCGACGGGCACGGCGGCGGAGGCGGGCCCCGCCGTACTGCCTGTGCCCTCGGCGACGGCGCCGGCTTCAGCGTCGGTGGCGGCTTCAGCGGCGGGGGCGGCTTCGGGTCCGCCCGTGGACGGCCGTCCCTCCCGTACTCCGGAGGCGCGCCGGAGCGGGCCGTCGGGTCCGAACCCGGGCGGCAGCGGCCCGAGTTGGTCGAAGATCTCGATCAGCTCGTCGTCGGGGCCGGGCTCCGGCAGGAGTTCCGCGGCCGAGGCGAGGGCCTTGCGCGCTCCCGTGGCCGTGCGGAACCGGGCTGCCGGATCGGGCTGGAGCAGAGTGGCGACCACCTGCCACAGCGGGTCCGGAATGCTCTTGGGCGCTCCGGGAGTCCCGTGCTCCACGAAGTACTCGACGATTGCCTTGGCGTCGGGCTTGGCGCCCTCCAGCAGATACAGGGCGACCAGACCCACGGCGAACAGGTCGGCGGGGAAGTCCGGTTCGGACCCCAGCAACTGCTCGGGCGCCAGATAGCCGGGCGTGCCCACCACGAGGTTGGTCTCCGTCAGACGGGGCTCACCGAACCGCATGGCGATGCCGAAATCGGACAGCCGGAGCCGCGGCCTGCCGGTGCCGGTGGCTTCGAGCAGCACATTGGCGGGCTTGACGTCGCGGTGCACGACGCCCTCCGCGTGGACGGCGGCGAGACCGGACAGGAGCTGGTCGAGCAGGGTGCACACGTACACCGGCGGCAGCGGGCCGTAGTCGCCGACGAGGTGGACCAGCGAGCCGCCCCCGACCAGGTCCATGGTGAACAGGACCTTGTCGTCGTCGGCGGCCCAGCTGGCCGGGGCGAGGACGTGGGGGTGGTCGATACGCAGGGCCTGTTCGCGCACGAAGCGCAACAGCGAGTGGGCGTCGCGCTGTTGGAGCACCTTGGCGGCCACATACCGCCGCCTGCGGTGGTCCCAGGCGCGCCACACGGCACCCGCGCCGCCACGTCCGATCGGGTCGGCCAGCTCGTACCGGCCGGCGAAGACCTCACCCATGACAGTCCGCCGCTCCTCCCCCTAGCCCCTCGTTTCCCCCTCTTCCCCCTGGCCGAGCGATACGACCCCTCCCCCGTGCCCTGAACGGGCTGCCCTCGGCCCGACCCCCGGACCCCCCGCGGAGCCGGGCCCTTGGGTCAGTTCTGGTGGGACTGGTAGTGCGCGACCGCGTCGGAGGTGCGGCCGGCACCGTAGACCCGGAGGAACTCTGCCAGCTCGGGGTGGGTCGGGGCGAGGGAGTCGGCAGCGTCGATGATGTCGCCGGCGGCGGCCACCGAACGCAGCAGCGACTGGATCTCGCGCACCACGCGCTTGACCGTCGGTGCACCCGAACTGCTAGTCGTCTGCGTGGTGTTGCTGAGCACGGATCCCCCCTGTGACTTCTTGATCTCGTCCATGCGGTCGGTGGCCTCGGCCGCGCTGACGCTGCCGTCCGCGACCTGCGCCGCCAGGTCCTGCAGCAGCTGCACCCGCTGGACCACGGCAGGATTGCCGATCTTGGCGCGCTGGCCGCTCATCAGCTGCGACAGCATCGGAGCCGACAGGCCCAGGACCGCCGCGAGACGGGCCTGGTTGAGCCCGAGATCGTCGATGAGCTTACGGAAGAGCGCCCCCAGCGGCTCCCCGTACCAGTTCCGCTGCAGCTCTCGCGCTCTCGCGGTGGCTTCCTGCTGTGCGGCGTCCATTGCGTCTCCCCATCGCTTCCCCTAAAAACCGCGGTTCGCTGTAGCGAACCATGTCGAGCATCTTACGGAGAGTGGTCATCCGGGGGGACCCCCAATCTTTTTGCGGGATACGGGGGGTGACCCGGTAGTCTGGTCAGCGGCACGCGCCGGGTACGCGATACCTTGGCCGTTGCCTCCCTTCCGGGGCCTTAGCTCAGTTGGTAGAGCGCCGTCTTTGCATGGCGGATGTCAGGGGTTCGACTCCCCTAGGCTCCACGCGATACGACCCCTCTGACCTGCGGAAACGCGGTTGGAGGGGTCTTTTT
Organism: Streptomyces sp. NPDC020362; assembly: GCF_040642095.1. Classification (NCBI taxonomy): domain Bacteria; kingdom Bacillati; phylum Actinomycetota; class Actinomycetes; order Kitasatosporales; family Streptomycetaceae; genus Streptomyces; species Streptomyces sp. NPDC020362. Next base: position 46,329 of record NZ_JBFAET010000017.1, on the reverse strand, counting down.
TGTCCTCCTGGCCGCCGTGTCGGCGAACGCCTGCGGAGGCCCGTGCCCGCAAGGCTTCGGGGCGGCGCCCTCGTCCCTGCGGATCCCCCGGCGCCGGGGGACGTCCGCGGTGCTCGCGGCGGGCTCGGTGGCGGACGGAAGCGGCAGGAGGGGCGTGGGAGTCCGGCACCGGGCGGCTGAGCGACGGTCAGCCCTCCTGCTCACGCGCGGTCGTCGGTGCCGAGCTGCCTCGTGGTGCGGTCGTCGTGTACGGCGATCGGACGGCCTGCCGGGTCCCGGACCGGCTGGACAGCGATGGTGCGGAGCGGAGGAATACCGCTCGAGGAATTTGTTTATCCCTGAACTTCGGCCGGGTATTAGGATTTCTTCTGGGGGCTATCCGAAGTCCTTGTAGAAGAAGGGCGGGGTGGCGGAGACGCGGTCGGTGATCGTCCTGGTTCTGCTACGGAATAATCGCTACCTGTCCCGCCCCTGTCACAGTCGGGCAGCAGACACGTGATCTCCCGCTTTCGCCCGGGTCAATCGAATCGCCGAAAACCCGGTCATTGGTATCCTTGGCTGTTCAGCAGGTCGAACGGGGGAAAATCCAGTGACATATGAACCGGGTTCGCCGGACAATCTCTCCACGCTGGTGAAGGGCTGGCGCAGACGCCTCACCCGGGATCAGATCCCGGAACTGAGGAGGAGTCGTCAGGCCAGGTCAAAAATGGTCAGCCAGGAGGACATGGCGCAGATGACCGGTGTCAGCAGCGTCTGGTACGGGAGGTTCGAACGGGGTGGAGCGGCGCAATATTCGGAAGACTTCCTGAACCGTGTCTCCTGCGCCCTGAGGCTCGACGAGGCCGAACGGAAGCTGCTGTTCCTGCACGCGGTCGGCTGGGAGCCGACGAGCCCTGCGAATTGCCGGGAAACCGGCGTCACCGACGGAGTCCGGCGACTGCTGGAACTCCAGCCCTGGCCCGCGTACGCGTCCGACACGGCCTGGGACGTCATTTACCAGAACCAGGCCTTTGGTGAATGGTTCCCCTCCGGGGTCGCCGACCAGAACATCGCCAAGGAGGTGTTCGCTCCCGACACCGGCAGACGCATTCGCTTCCACAACTGGGAGCGGGACTGGGCCGGGCCGATGCTGGCCCAGATGCGGATGGCGCAGGCCCGCCACCCGGAGAACACCCGGCTGAACACGGTGGTCGAGGAGATCCTCGAAACCAGCGCCTGCGCACGCCGGCTGTGGCGCGAGCACCGGGTCGTCGAGCACGCCGACGGCAACCGGCGCGATCTGTTCTGTGCGGACGAGGAGACGCCGACGACGATCGAGATCGTCATGACCTCCCCGCTGGGCAACGGGGAGTTGCGGCTGGTCTCGCTCATCCCGGTGCAGCCGCACGAGGGCCCCAGGTAATAGCGGCAGTGACCGGCGTTGCCCCGGACGGGGCCGGGACGGCGCCGGTCACCGGGCCGGCAGCCTGATTCACCAGGAGGGGGCTTCCGGGAGCGGTCCGCCGTACCAGTGTTCGATCATCATCCGGGCGATCGACACGTCGGACGGCAGCGCCACCGCCCCCTCGGCCATCGCCTCCCGCAGCTGAGCCCGGGAGAACCAGCGCGCCTGGGCGATCTCCTCGCCGTCCACCGTGATCTCCGGATCCGTGGTCCGCCCGAAGAAGCCGATCATCAGGCTCGCGGGGAACGGCCACGTCTGGCTCCCGGCGTACTCGACCGAGTCCGCCCGGACGCCCACCTCCTCCCGCAGCTCCCGGCGCACCGCCTGTTCCAGGGACTCGCCGGGGTCCACGAACCCCGCCAGCACGGACCAACGGCCCTCGTCCCACGCCGCGTTCCGGGCCAGCAGACAGCGGTCCTCACCATCGGTGACCAGCATGATCACCGCCGGGTCCGTACGCGGGAAGTGCTCCGTCCCGCAGGACGGACAGCGCCTCATGTGCCCGCCGAAGGCGAGGTCGGTGGAGTGCGCGCAACGCGGACAGAAGGGGTGGGTCCGGTGCCAGGCGTCCAGAGCCACGGCGTGGACCAGCAGCCCGACGTCCCTGGCGGTCAGGAGCGTCCCGATCTCACGGAGCCCTGCCTCGCGAACGCCGGGGGCCCGGTAGGACTCCAGGTCGGGCACCGAGACGGCGAAGTAGTCCACCCCCGCGGTGTCCGAGCCGAGGAAGTACCGCATCCCGTCGGGTGCCGCCGAGGCCGGCAGCAGGACGATTCCGACCTGCCCTGTTCCGTCCTCGGCCACCAGGGTGCGGTCCTTGGCCACCAGTGCCACCCGGGTGCTCTCCCGGAGCCAGGCCGCACCCAGCCGGGCCTCGTCCGTCCGGTGCTCCCCGGCGCGGTCCACCGTGGCCCGGGACAGCGCCGGCTCCGGCAGCCCGGCGAAGACTGCGGTCCGCACTACGCCTCCGTCCCCGAAGCGAGCATCTGCACCGTCAGCTCGGCCACCCGTGCCGCGGAGGCGGGGTTCTGCCCGGTCACCAGACGGGCGTCCGCCACCGCGTTCTCGGCCCACATCGCACCGGTGCGCACCGTGGCCCCGCGCTCCGCCAGCCGCGTCTGCAGGAGGAACGGAACCACCTCGGCCAGCCCCATCGACACCTCCTCGTCGTTGGTGAAGACCGCGACCTCCTTGCCGTCGACGAGGTGAGTCCCGTCGGAGAGCCGCAGATTCACCAGCGCGGACGGGCCGTGGCAGACCGCCGCCACCACACCACCCTGCTCGTACACCGCCGCCGCGAAGGCGGTCAGCTCGGTCGCGTCCGGGAAGTCCCACATCGTCCCGTGCCCGCCGACGAAGTACACGGCGGCGTAGTCCGAGGGATCGAGCCGGTCCGCAGTGGGGGTGTCGGCGAGCTTCGCGGCCACCGCCGGATCGGCCAGGAACCGGGCCGAGTCCTCGTCGTCGGGTTCGAAACCGTCCAGCGGCGACGAACCGCCGCGCACGGAGACGAAGTCGACCTGGTACCCGGCCTTGGTGAAGACCTCATGGGGATGTGCCGCCTCCGGCACGTAGAACCCGGTGCTGCGGCCCGTGTCTCCCAGCTCGCCGTGGCTGGTGAGTGCGAGAAGGACCTTCGCGGACGAAGACGAAGTCATGGCCTACCTGGGGGAGGGGACGGTGGGGGTGCGGTCGGAGCGGCGTGCGCCCCAGGGACCACGCCGTGGAGTCGAAGAGGGCGAGGACGTGTCGGCCCACCGGGAGGCCGGGGACCGCCGGGAGACCGTCGGTGCGGCCGCGGCCCGGGAGGGGGCGGCGGGGCTCCCCGACGGCGTCCGCCGGCCGGCGGCACCGGGCCGCACCGACGGCGTCCGCCGTCGACCGGCAGGGGCAGCGGCCGTGGCACCGGTGCCCTCCGGTCGGCCGTTCGCGGCCGGTGACTGCAGGACGCGGTCCGCGCTGGCCGGGTTCAGTGCCATCGGGATGTCCTGAAGGACCGCCAGCCGCATCAGCGCCTGCACATCGGGACTGTGCGGGTGCAGGCCCATCGGGTCCCAGAAGAAGATCATCAGATCCACCCGGTGATCGACGATCATCGCGCCGATCTGCTGGTCCCCACCGAGCGGACCGCTGGCCACCCGTCGGACGTCCAGCCCGTACCGCTCTGCCAGCAGGGTGCCGGTGGACTCGGTCGCCACCAGCTCGTGCTGGGCGAGTTCGCGGTACTGACGGCCGACCCAGTCGACCATCACATTCTTCATGCCGTCATGCGCGATCAGCGCGATTCGCATGTCACAAACCCCCGTTGGTGAAGTCGGTGCTGTGCACCGCGACCGTGTCCGGCGCCGTCGCAGTCCCGATGAGTGGTCGCCGTGCTCATCGGCCCTCCGTCTGCTCCGGCGCCCACCGCCTACACCGCGTAGCCGTACTGGGCGGGCCAGTTCGACTCGGCGTCGAGCTTGGCCGCGGCGTACTGCGGCCAGTACGGATTGCGCAGCAGCTCGCGGCCGAGCAGCACGACATCGGCCCTGCCCTCCGTGAGGATCTCCTCGGCCTGCCACGGCTCGGTGATCTTGCCGACCGCGCCGACCAGCATCGAGGTCTCGCTGCGCACCTGCTCCGCCAACGGAACCTGGTAGCCGGGACCGACCGGGATCCGGGCGTCCGGGGCGATGCCTCCGCTGGACACGTCGAGCAGGTCGATGCCGTGCTCCAGCAGCTCCCGAGCCAGCCGCACCGTGTCCTCGCCGGTCCAGCCCTCTCGGTCGTCCCGGGTGTCCTCGCTCAGCCAGTCGGTGGCCGACGTGCGGAAGAACATCGGCAGGTCGTCCGGCCAGACCTCGCCCACCGCATCCACGATCTCCAGGGCGAGCCGGATGCGGTTCTCGAAGGAGCCGCCGTAGGCGTCCGTGCGCCTGTTGCTGTACGGCGAGAGGAAGGAGTTGAGGAGGAAGCCGTGGGCCCCGTGAATCTCGACGGCCTGGAAGCCTGCCCGCAGCGCCCGCTTGGCCGCATGGGCGAAGTCCTTGACGATGTCCGCGATCTGGCGTGTCGTCAGTTCGTCGGGCGCCGGGTAGTCACCGAACGGTACCGGGCTCGGCCCCACCGTCTGCCAGCCTCCGTCGGCCGGAGCGACCGGCTTCCCGCCATGGAAGGGCGCCGCCGTCGAGGCCTTGCGTCCGGCATGGGCCAGCTGGATCGCCGGAACGGTGCCGTGCTCCAGCAGGGAGCCGGTGATCTTCCGGAACGCCTCCTCCTGGCGGTCGTTCCACAGCCCGAGGCAGCCGGGGGTGATCCGGCCCTCCGGGGTGACCGCGGTCGCCTCGACCATGATCAGGCCGGCCCCGCCCACCGCGCGGGTGGTCAGGTGCGTGGCGTGCCAGTCGTTGGGCACTCCCAGCTCGGGCCCGCTGGAGGCCGCGGAGTACTGACACATGGGAGCCATCCACACACGGTTGGGGATGGTCAGGTTGCGAAGTCTGATGGGCTCGAAGAGTTTGCTCATGATTGGCCTCCTTGGAGTGACGGTGGACGAGACCCGAAAGTGGTCCGGGCCGGGGCTCAGTGCCCCATGCCGAGGCCGCCGTCGACGGGAATGACTGCGCCGGTGATGTAGGCGGCTTCCGGTGAGGCGATGAAACGCACGACCGGGGCGATCTCACCCGGCTCGGCCATCCGCCGCAGCGGGACGTGTCCGCAGATCTCGTCCCTGCGCTCCTGGGAGAGCACGGCTGTCATGTCTGTCGCCACGATGCCCGGCGCCACGATGTTCACGGTGATTCCGCGACTGCCCAACTCCCGGGCCAGCGAACGGCCGAAACCGACCAGGCCCGCCTTGGCCGCCGCATAGTTGCACTGGCCTGCCTCACCGGACATGCCGACCACCGACGAGATCAGCACGATCCGTCCGGATCTGGCCCGCAGCATCGCTCGGCCGGCACGCTTGACGACCCTGAAGACCCCTCCGAGGTTGGTGTCCAACACGGCACCGAAGTCCTCTTCGTCCATCCGCAGCAGCAGCCTGTCCCTGGTGATCCCGGCATTGGCCACCACCACCTCGACCGGCCCGTGCTCCGCCTCGACCTCGGAGAAGGCGCGGTCCACGTCGGTTGCCGACGTCACATCGCAGCGAACTCCGAAAAGCCCCTCGGGCGGTTCGCCCGAGCGGTACGTGACGGCAACCCGGTCACCGTTCGCGGCGAACTCCCGGGCTATCGACAGCCCGATTCCGCGATTCCCGCCAGTGATGAGAACTGAGCGTCCCACAGTTTTCTCCCTTGCCTGTCGTGCGCGCGGCCGCCATCCATCCGGATGGCTCCCCCGCCGGCGCCGACAAGTCAGAGAGTAGAGAAAAAGATCAACAACTCGCACTTCCGAAAGTTCCGGTTGTGAGCGCGACGGTCCGCACATCCCGCGTCACCGCGGTCCCGCATCCCGCGCCACGCAATCCGGCGACCGCTGCCATGACCTCATCCGGCCCGAGCGGCTGACAAGTTGACAACCCGTGCGACGGTCTTTTTCACTGGCCCTCCGAGCACCGGGGGTACATGGCTGCAAGGAATGGGCCCCGCTCCGGCCGACGATCGTGCGCGATGCACCCGTCGCCCCGCATTCGGCGGGCTCCGATCCGTTGCCCGCAGGCCAGGTGCTCAGCCCGAGTCCTCCGAGCCCGATGCCAGACGACCAACTGCGCATCGCGGAAGACCACATGAACGACCAAAGGAACTGCGCATATGAAGTTCTGGCTCGTCGCAGGCGGTGCCGGCTACATCGGCGGACACGTCGTGAAAGCAATGCACGACGCCGGAGAGCACGTGATCGTCGTGGACGATCTCTCCACCGGTGCGAAGTCCAACGTCCCCGACGGAGTTCCCCTTGTCCTCGCCGACATTCGCGATGAACGAGCCTTGGACCAGGTTTTCCGGGAATACGAGGTGGAAGGCGTCGTCAACCTGGTCGCCCGGACACAGGTCGGCGAATCCGTCCAGCTCCCCCTCGCGCACTACCACCAGAACGTCGAGGGATTCCGCGTCCTGCTGTCGGCGATGAACACCGCCGGGGTACGGAAACTCGTGTACTCCTCCAGCGCCTCCGTCTACGGGATGCCGGACGTGGACCTGGTCACCGAGGACACCCCGTGCTCACCGATGAGCCCGTACGGCCAGACCAAGCTGATCGGCGAATGGCTCGGCACGGCGGCCCATCACGCGTACGGCGTGGACGTGATCAACCTGCGCTACTTCAACGTCGCCGGAGCCGCCACCCCGGCCATGGCGGACAAGCGCGTGCTCAACCTCGTCCCCATGGTCTTCGAGAAGCTCACCGCCGGTGAGGCGCCCCAGATCTTCGGCGACGACTACGCCACGCCGGACGGCACCTGCGTGCGCGACTACATCCATGTCGCCGACATCGCCTCCGCACACCTGGCGGCAACCCGCCACCTGCGCGAGCACGACGGCGTCGCACGCACCTTCAACGTCGGCCGGGGCAAGGGCCTGTCGGTGCGCGAGCTGATCGAGGTCATCACCATGGTGACCGGCCACGGCGTCGAGCCGGTCGTGGTCGACCGCCGCCCGGGAGACCCGGCGAAGGTCGTCGCGGACGCCACTCCGATCGAGCAGCACCTGGGCTGGTCCGCCCGCTACAGCGTGACCGACATGGTCTCCTCCGCCTGGGAAGGCTGGTGCCTGCACCACCCCGAGGCACGCAAAACCGCCTGACCTGCGCAGACGCGGTGTCGCAGCCGCCGTCCCGCACCCCTTGGCAGCCCGACCCGGAAACCACGGGAGGCATACGCAAGGGCGGCGTACCTCGACGGGGTGTCGGTGTACGCCGCCCTCGGGCGGGACGAGTCGCGGGAGTGGCCCGCGTCGTCATGACCGTTGTCCCGGGGCGGAGCTCTACAGGCTGCGGGCGGTGATGTCGCCGTACGCGGTGGTCGCGTGGATGTTCAGGCCGACGGTGCCGTCGGTGTTCCTGAGCGCGTTGTGGATCCGGCCGTAGGAGGTGCCGGCGTCCAGAGCGGCGGAGACTCCGCGGGCGGCGCCGACCGTGATCTCGCCGTGCTCGGTGCGCAGCGTGACCGCGCCGCGCACGGCCTCGGTGATGCGCAGGTCGCCCTTCTGGGTGCTGATCTCCGCAGGACCGCCGAGGCGGCCGACCGTGACGTCTCCGGCCTGGACGGCGAGGCGCGCGCTCGCGGTCTCGTCGAGCTCGACCGTGGCCTGCGCACCCTCGAAGGTGACGTCGCCGAGGCGTCCGACGCCCCGGAGTTCGGCACTGGCCGCCTTCGCCCGGACGCGGGAGCCGACGGGCAGCTGGACGGTCACCTCGACGGATCCGGAAGGGCCGAGGATCCGGTTCTTCGCCGCCGGGGCCTCGATCCGCAGGACGCCGTCGCCGTGGACGACCTCGATCTGCTCGGCCGCCTTCACGTCGCGGCTCCTGGAGGCGTTCGCGGGCAGGACCTCGACCGTGGTGTCGGCCCGGTCGGCGGCGATGAACCGGATGCGTCCCGCGGGGATGTCGAGGACGGCCGAGACCGGGGCGGGGGTGTCGAACTTCTGCATCGTGCGCTCCTTCGATCCGCTGTTTCTGATGATGGAAACGCTACGTTGCATTCAAGAATCTGGCAACGAGGTCGTTGCGGATAATCAGCAAAGCTGCAGCTCAAAGCAGAGAAATTGTTGCAATGGCGTTGCGGGTAATGCAACAACGCTCACTCGGTGCGTTGCAATGGATTGCAGGTGAACGCTACCGGACGGCCGCGACGTCCCGGTCGCCCCGGCGCCACCGCACCCCACGCGACGCAAGGAAAGACCCCCATGGCTGCGTCTGCGCAGCTCACAGGGGTCTTCGGGACGGATCCCAGGTGGATCGGTCTTCACCGCGAGCCACCCTCCGGCGCCGCACCTCACCCGGCCGGTCGGGCGTCATACGGACGTGACGGCCTCACTCCTTCTCGTCGCGGTCGGCGGCATCCTCCTCGGCCTGCTTCGCCTGCACCTCCGGGTCCAGCACCGAGGTGCCGCTGCCGTCCACCGCGCTCAGCCGGCCCGACTCGGGCACCTCCGTCGCGGCGGGCGGCTCCACCAGCCAGTCGGGGTTGGCCTGCTTGTCCCACCACTTCCAGGCCGCGAAAGCACCGCCCGCCACCAGGCCCAGCAGCACCAGCACCTTCACGGTGCGGCCGGCCCTGGACCGCCGCTCGTTCCTGCGGGCCAGCTTCTGGATCTCCTGCGCCGAGACATGGCCGCGCAGCGCGGCCAGCGCGGCGGCACTGCGCGTGGCGGCCTCGTCCGCCACCGGAGCCGCCGCGGCCACCGCCTGCTCGATCATCGGACGCGAATACTCGGCGGCCTGCCGGGCGGCCTTGAGGGTACGGGCGGCGGCCTCGTGCGCGGCCAGGTCCACCTTCGGCGGCACGTGCGTGAGGGCCTGCTCCAGACGCGGGGCGAGATAGGCGTCGTACTGCTCGCGGGCCTGCTCAGCGGCCTGCGACACCACGGGTGCCAGCCGTACGCGTGCCTCCTGCGCGTAATACGCGGCACGCTCCTTGGCCGTGTCGGCGTAGGGCGCCACCGCTTCCGCGGCGTGCAGCACGCTGTCCCTCGCCGAGCCGGTCGCGGCGCGCACGCTGTCGATGCGGGTCACGGGTTCCTCCTCCTCGGTGGCGGTACCGTAATTCGACTTTCCACCCTTTTACGGATCATGCCTGCCAACCATCTGCGCGGCATGCGAGGGCGGGCATATGGGTGCAACGGGAACTTCCTCACGACACTCCCACGAAACTCCGCCCTGCGCTCCCTCACCGGGGGAACTCACTCCTGTCGGGCGTCGCCCGTCCTGGGCCGTGCGAGGATCGGTGAGCACACGCGGACAACGGAAGGCGGAACGTGGCCGAGCAGCTCTACGCCACCCTGAAGACCAACCACGGCGACATCGAGATCCGGCTGTTCCCGAACCACGCGCCCAAGACGGTCAGAAACTTCGTCGAACTCGCGCGGGGCGAGCGTGAGTGGACGCACCCGGGTACCGGCGAAGTGAGCTACGGCATGCTCTACAACGGCACGCTCTTCCACCGGGTCATCAGCGGCTTCATGATCCAGGGCGGCGACCCGCTGGGCAACGGCATCGGCGGCCCCGGCTACGAGTTCGAGGACGAGTTCCACCCGGACCTGTCGTTCAACAGGCCGTACCTGCTCGCCATGGCCAACGCCGGGCCGAACACCAACGGCTCGCAGTTCTTCATCACGGTCTCCCCGACGGTGCACCTGAACCGCAAGCACACCATCTTCGGCGAGGTCGCCGACCTGGCCGGCCAGAAGGTCGTGGACGCCATCGCCGCGGTCCCGACCACACTCCCGAACAACCGTCCGGTCAACGACGTCGTCATCGAGACGGTCGTCGTCGAGAAGCGCCAGGGCTGATCCCGGGAACCAAACGCCCCGCTCGTCCGTAAGGAAGAGCGGGGCGGGGTATTGCCGGGGGACCCGCCCACGATCAGCAAGGGGAACTCATGGACCAGGCCGCAGGCAGCGCACAGGGCGCTCGGAGCCTGCCCGTGTGCTACCGGCACCCGGACCGCGAGACCGGTGTGCACTGCACCCGCTGCGAGCGCCCCATCTGCCCCGAGTGCATGGTCAGCGCCTCGGTCGGCTTCCAGTGCCCCGAGTGCGTGCGCGGCGCCTCCGGCACGGGCCACCCCCCGGCCGCCTCCCGCCCCCGCACGGTCGCGGGCGGCACGATGGCGGCGGACCCCCGGCTGGTCACCAAGATCCTCATCGGGATCAACCTGGCCGTCTTCCTGCTGCAGCTCTCCCTGGGCGACCGCTTCACCAACCGCTTCGAGCTCATCGGCCACGCCTACACCTACTACCTCACGGGACCGCAGGGCATCGCTGAGGGCCAGTACTACCGCCTGCTGACCGCGATGTTCCTGCACGGCGGCTACGCCCACATCGCGTTCAACATGCTCAGCCTGTGGTGGATCGGCGGCCCTCTGGAGGCCGCCCTCGGCCGCGCCCGCTACATCGCCCTCTACGTCGTCTCGGGCCTGGCCGGCAGCGCGCTCACCTACCTGATCGCTGCGCCCAACCAGCCCTCGCTGGGCGCCTCCGGGGCGATCTTCGGGCTCTTCGGCGCGACCGCCGTCCTGATGCGCCGGCTCAACTACGACATGCGGCCGATCATCGCGCTGCTGGTGATCAACCTGATCATCACCTTCAGTCCGGGGATGAGCATCGCCTGGGAGGCGCACGTCGGCGGTCTCGTCGCCGGTGTCGTCACCGGCTACGCCATGGTCCACGCCCCGCGCGCGAGGCGGACGGTGATCCAGTACGGCACCTGTGCGCTCGTGCTGGCCGTGGTGGTGGTCCTGACGCTGATCAGGACCACTCAGCTCACCTGATACCGAACCGTTGTCCACAGTGTGTGCCGGATCTTGTGCACACGGTGCGGGCACAGCTGTGCCCCCTGTCGCTCAGATGTGTTTCCGCAGGTCGGACAGGGGGCGAACGGGTGTATGAAGACCGGTAGGGCAGTCACACCGGCGTCAACGGCCGATGAGTTATCCACAGATCGTAGTCTTTTCCCCAGGAGGGGTGTGGACAGTGCTCCAAGCTGTGGATAACTCAGCGAACAGCCGTGGGCAGAGCTGCTGCGGTCGTGGCTACTTCCACTGCGTGGAGACACCGAACCCGGCGGCGATGAAGCCGAAGCCGACCACGATGTTCCAGTTGTCCAGGCTGTCGATCGGCAGCGAGCCGTTGCTCACATAAAAGACGACGATCCAGGCCAGGCCGATCAGGAACATGGCCAGCATGACGGGCGCGACCCAGGCCCGGTTGGTCAGCTTGATGGCCTGCGCCTGCTTCGCGGGCGGCGGCGTGTAGTCGGCCTTCTTGCGGATACGTGACTTCGGCACGAGGGTCTCTCCTGTCGATGCGCTGCGTGGCCGCGCAGGTAACTGGGTCGGTCCGGGGCAGCGTACAAGGGGACGCTGAGTGCTCCCCCGGGCGTCCGTTAGCGTAGTGCTTCCGCGGCGCCGAAGGAGATAAGGGTACGTTGAGCAATTCTGCCGACTCCCCCGGGACGGGATCAACGGGTCCCGGCCCCGAGCGTGGCCCGCGCCTGCGTCCGGTGCGGATCCTCACGGCGGCCGTCTTCGCCCTGGCGGGGCTCATCTTCGTCACCAGCTTCAACACGGCCAAGGGCACGGACATCCGCAAGGACTCCTCGCTGCTGAAGCTGTCCGACCTGATCCAGGAGCGCAGCCGCAAGAACAAGGAGCTCGACGAGTCCAGCGCGGCCCTGCGGGAGAGCGTGGAGTCGCTCGCGCAGAGCGACGGCGGCAGCACCAAGGCCCAGGACCGCAGGCTCACCGGGCTGGAGAAGAGCGCGGGCACCCAGAAGCTCACCGGCAAGGGGATCACCGTCACCCTCAACGACGCCCCGCCGAACGCCACCGCCAAGCTCCCCGGCTACCCGGAGCCGCAGCCCGACTACCTGGTCATCCACCAGCAGGACCTGCAGGCCGTGGTGAACGCCCTGTGGCAGGGCGGTGCCCGGGGCATCAAGGTCATGGACCAGCGGCTGATCTCCACCAGCGCCGTCCGCTGCGTCGGCAACACCCTGATCCTCCAGGGGCGTGTCTACTCGCCGCCGTACAAGATCACCGCGGTCGGGGACCCGGACAGGCTCCAGCAGGCGCTCGCCGCCAGCAAGGCGATCCAGACCTACATGGTCTACGTCAACGTCTACGGCCTCGGCTGGAAAGTCACCGAGGACGGGACGGTGACTCTGCCGGGCTACTCGGGCACAGTGGATCTGCACTACGCGAAGCCCGTGCAGTAGCCGTCCGCTCAGGAGCCGCCGGTGCGCGTGATCGTCAGGACCCTCAGCGAACTGTGCATCACCGTCGGCACCCTGCTCATGCTCTTCGTCGTCTACGTGCTGTTCTGGACCGGCGTGCAGGCCGACGGGGCGATGAACGACCAGATCGACCAGCTGCATGAGCAGTGGTCGAAGGGGAGCGTGCGCCCCTCGGCGGGCGCAGGCGGGGCCTCGGCGGGCGCGCCGAAGCCGGCCGCCTACCACGAGGGCCGGCCCTTCGCGATCATGTACATCCCGCGGCTCGGTTTCACGTGGAACAAGCCGGTGCTGGAGGGCACCGGCACCGACGTGCTGAAGAAGGGCCTCGGCCACTATGCGGCTACGGCCCGCCTCGGCCAGGGGGGCAACTTCGCGGTCGCCGGACACCGGCGTACCTACGGCGACCCCTTCAAGGACTTCCCCCGGCTGCGGCCAGGTGATGCCGTGGTGCTCACGGACGGGAGTACCTGGTTCACGTATCGGATCGACAAAGGGCCCTACAAAACCGTTCCGACCGACGTTGAGGTGATCGACCCTGTGCCACGTAAGTCGGGGTACACGCGTCCGGGCCGGTACCTGACACTGACGACGTGCGATCCGGAATGGGGGCACAGCCACCGGCTGATCGTCTGGGCACACTTGGACTCCACACAGCCTGTGGACACAGGCGAACCGAGGGCTCTGCGCCGTTAGTCTGGTGCTGTACGGCCTGAGTCAGGTGCCGTGGTGGAACGGAAGGGACGGCATGTACGGCTGGATCTGGCGGCATCTGCCGGGCAATGCGTGGCTGAAGGCGCTCATCTCACTCGTCCTGATCCTGACCCTGGTCTACGTCCTGTTCCAGTACGTCTTCCCCTGGGCCGAGCCGCTGCTGCCCTTCAACGATGTGACGGTGGACAACCAGTGAGTGCGCGGATTCTCGTCGTCGACAACTACGACAGCTTCGTCTTCAACCTTGTCCAGTACCTGTACCAGCTGGGTGCCGAGTGCGAGGTGCTGCGCAACGACGAGGTGTCGACGGCCCACGCCCAGGACGGATTCGACGGCGTGCTGCTCTCACCCGGCCCGGGTACGCCGGAGGAGGCGGGCGTGTGTGTGGACATGGTCCGGCACTGCGCCTCGACCGGGGTGCCGGTCTTCGGGGTCTGTCTCGGCATGCAGTCGATGCAGGTGGCGTACGGCGGCGTGGTCGACCGGGCGCCAGAGTTGCTGCACGGCAAGACGTCTCCGGTGGAGCACGAGGGCAGGGGCGTCTTCGCCGGGCTGCCCTCCCCGTTCACGGCGACCCGCTACCACTCGCTGGCCGCCGAGCCGGCCACCGTCCCGGCGGAGCTGGAGGTCACGGCCCGTACGCACGACGGGATCATCATGGGCCTGCGCCACCGTGAACTCCCGGTCGAGGGCGTGCAGTTCCACCCCGAGTCGGTCCTGACCGAGCACGGGCACCGGATGCTGGCCAACTGGCTGGTGGAGTGCGGCGACCAGGGTGCCGTGGCGAGGTCGGCGGGGCTCGCCCCGGTGGTGGGCAGGTCCACGGCGTGACCGCGCTGCGCCCCGAGCGCGAGGACTTGTACGGCGAGGGGCCGTACGAGTCCTACGGCCGTGTGCCGTACGCGAGCGCGGGCGACTCTCCCACGGCGCCGATGGCGACGGTGGGACCGGTGGACGACGAAACGATGGCGCTGCGGATCCCGGATCCGCTGCTGGGTCCCGGGAGCGGGCCCGTACGGGCCTCTGGAGCCCCGTCCGTCTCTTCCGTCGCCGGATCCCCACCGGGTGGTCGTGCGGCCCGCAGAAAGGCGGCCAAGCGGCGTGGTGGCCGTCATGGCGGCCATCGGGAGCAGACGGGTCCGTCCGGCACCTCGCCGGAGTCCGGGCCCGGGCGGCCGCTCTCCCGGGTGGAGGCCCGTCGGCAGGCGCGGCTGCGCAGGCCGAGCCCGGGCGTTGTCGCGAGCCGGGCGATCGGTGAGGTGTTCATCACCACCGGCGTGCTGATGCTGCTGTTCGTCACCTACCAGCTGTGGTGGACGAACGTGCGCGCGCATGCGCAGGCGGGCAGCGAGACCCACCACTTGCAGAGCGACTGGGCCAGCGGCAAGCGCAGCCCGGGAGTGTTCGAGCCGGGGCAGGGCTTCGCCATCCTGCACATCCCCGCGCTGGACGTGGTGGCGCCGATAGCGGAGGGCGTCAGCAACAAGAGGGTGCTCGACAAGGGGATGGTCGGGCACTACGGCGAGGGTGCGCTGAAGACGGCGATGCCGAGCGCAAAGACCGGGAACTTCGGCCTTGCCGCCCACCGGAACACGCACGGTGAGCCGTTCCGGTACATCAACAAGCTCAAGCCCGGTGACGCGGTCGTGGTCGAGACGCAGGACACGTACTACGTGTACAAGGTGACCTCGACGCTGCCGGTGACGGCGCCGTCCAACACCAGTGTGCTGAACCCGATCCCGAGGGGCTCGGGGTTCACCGAACCGGGCCGCTACATCACCCTCACCACGTGTACACCGGAGTTCACCAGCAAGTACCGGCTGATCGTCTGGGGCAAGATGGTCGAGGAACGCCCGCGCAGCAAGGGCAAGCCGGACGCGCTCATCGAGTAGGGGCAAAAGAACAGTGGCAGCGACCGCCGACGACACCGAAGAGCACACGGACTCCTCCGGCGGGCCTGGCGCGGCGCCAGGCGCGCCCGGCCGGCGCCCCGGCCGGATCGCGATGGCCGTCAGTGTCTTCGGTGAACTCCTGATCACGGTGGGCCTGTTGCTCGCCCTGTTCGTCGTCTACTCCCTGTGGTGGACGAACGTCATAGCGGATCGCAAGGCGCACAAGGAGGCCGAGAAGGTGCGTGAGCACTGGGCCCATGCCGCCGACTCGGGTCCCGGTGCGCTGGACACCAAGGACGGCATCGGCTTCCTGCACGTGCCGGCGATGAAGAACGGTGAGGTCCTGGTCGAGAAGGGCACGGGCACAGACGTCCTGAACGACGGTGTGGCCGGGTACTACACGGACCCGGTCAAGGCGGCCCTCCCGATAACGGGCAAGGACGGCAACTTCGCCCTCGCAGCCCACCGCGACGGCCACGGCGCGAAGTTCCACAACATCGACAAGCTGAAGAAGGGCGACCCGATCGTCTTCGAGACGAGGGACGACTGGTACGTCTACAAGGTGTACTCGATCCTCCCCGAGACCTCGAAGTTCAACGTCAAGGTCCTGACCTCGGTCCCCAAGGAGTCCGGCAAGAAGAAGGCGGGCCACTACATCACGTTGACGACGTGCACGCCCGTGTACACGAGCGAGTACCGCTATGTGGTGTGGGGCGAGCTGGTCCGGGTGCAGAAGGTGGACAGCAAGCGGACGCCGCCGAAGGAACTGGCCGACTGACCCGGGTCCTCCAGGGACCTCTGACCTCTGGCATGCCGAAGGCCCGAAGCCGCAACTCCTCTTGCAGCTTCGGGCCTCCTCACGCGCGCCGGGCCGTGCCTGCTCCAGGACCCTCAGCGGCTCGCCGGCGCTCCACTCCTCCAGCAGCCCGCGATGTACGGCAGTACATCCCCGCCTCGGCGGCGATGTACTGCTCGAACGTGCGGCCGTTCATGGCGTCCATGACTCCGACGGCGGGACGGTCGTCCCGCGTCCCTTCGAGCCTCGGCAACCGGGCGTGGTGCTGGTGGAGCCGTCGCTCGATGCGCTGAGGCACTGTCGCTGCTGCCGGATGGGATCCAGCGGTCCAGCACGCTGTTGCGCAGGGTCGTCGATTCCCACAGCGCCGATTCGTTGATCACGTTCTGCCCCTTCGGCTCGTCGTGGTCGTCTCACCGGGGCAGAAACTCGATGCTCCACCCCGCCGGATCAACGAGGCGTGT
The DNA here is from genome assembly GCF_040642095.1 of Streptomyces sp. NPDC020362. Classification (NCBI taxonomy): domain Bacteria; kingdom Bacillati; phylum Actinomycetota; class Actinomycetes; order Kitasatosporales; family Streptomycetaceae; genus Streptomyces; species Streptomyces sp. NPDC020362. The sequence goes on along the minus strand of NZ_JBFAET010000017.1, from coordinate 30,150 downwards.
CATATGACGACATGATCGGCAGCGGTACTGCAGTGCGATCTCGGCGCGAAGTTCCAACGAGTGGGCCCCTGCCGGGAAGTCCCGGCAGGGGCCCACTCGTAGGTGTACGCGTCAGCCGGCGCCGCCGAGGAAGCCGCCGCCGCCGTTGTTCCCGTTGCCGTTCTGGTCGACGGTGATCAGGTTGACCGAGGAACCCTTCTGGACCGTGCTGCCCTGAAGCGGGTTCGACGTCAGGACGACGGCGTTGTCGTCCTGCGAGCCCTGGATGTCGCCGACCTGCAGGCCGGCCTGCTGCAGCAGGTTCTTGGCGTCCTTGAGCTTCTGCCCCTGGATGTTCGGGACCTGGACCGGGCCGTTGTCCTGCGCCTTGCCGACGTTGATCGTCACGGCGGTGTTCTTGACGACCTGCTCGCCCGCCTGCGGGTTGGTCGAGATGACCTTGCCGTCCTGGTTGGGGTCGTTGGTCGGCGTGTCGGCGCAGTTCGGCGCCAGGCCCATACCCTGCAGCTCGGCCTTGGCGTCGTCGCAGGACTTGCCTACGAGGTCGCCGGGGATGGTGACCTTCTCCGCGGCCTTGGCGACCGTGAGGGTGATCGTGGTGCCCTTCTGCCTGCTCGTGCCGCCCGGGGGGTCCTGGGCGATGACGACGCCCGGTGTCCGGTCCGACACCTCGGTCTTCTTGTCGACCTCGAAGCCCTTGTCCTTGAGCTGGCTCTGGGCGTCGGCGAACTGGATCCCCTGGACATCCGGCACGGTGACCTTCGGGGCCCCCGTCGACACCACCAGGTTGATCGCGTCGCCCTTCTTCACGTCCGCGCCCGCCTTGGGGTCCTGGGAGCAGACGTTGCCCTTGGTCTGGGCCTCACAGGACTTGTGGGTGATCTGGCCGAGTTTCAGGTCCGAGTTCCGGGCCATCTCCTTGGCGGTTCCGTAGCTGTTGCCGACGAAGTTGGGGGCCTTGAGGCCCTCGTTGTTGTTCTTCCCGTCGAACGCGTACTTCCCGATCAGGATCGCGCCGATCAGGACCAGGAGGCCGGCGACGACGAGCAGGATGGTGGAGGTGTTGTTCTTCTTCTGCTGGCGGCGCCGGTCGGGACGGTCGTCGTAGCCGTCGTCGGGGTTCATCGGCGGGAGCATGGTCGTCGCTCCGGCGCCGGCGTCCGGTCGCAGGGCCGTGGTCGGCTGGTCGTCGGGGTAGCCGCCGTAGCCCACGGCACCCATCGCGGCCGTCGCCGCGACCGGCTGGCCGTCGAGGCAGGCCTCGATGTCGGCGCGCATCTCGTCGGCCGACTGGTAGCGGTAGTTCGGGTCCTTGACCAGCGCCTTCAGGACGATCGCGTCCATTTCGGGGGTGATCTCGGGGTCGAAGACGCTGGGCGCCTGCGGTTCCTCGCGTACGTGCTGGTAGGCCACGGCGACCGGGGAGTCGCCGACGAACGGCGGCCGTACCGTCAGCAGCTCATACAGGAGGCAGCCCGTCGAATACAGGTCCGAGCGGGCGTCGACCTGCTCGCCCTTGGCCTGCTCCGGGGAGAGGTACTGGGCCGTACCGATCACCGCGGCCGTCTGCGTCATGGTCATGCCGGAGTCGCCCATGGCCCGGGCGATGCCGAAGTCCATGACCTTGACCTGACCGTTGCGGGTCAGCATGACGTTGGCCGGCTTGATGTCGCGGTGGACGATGCCGCTGCGGTGGGCGTACTCCAGGCCCTGGAGGATGCCGATGGTCATCTCCATGGCGCGCTCGGGCAGGAGCTTGCGCCCGGAGTGAAGAAGCTCACGGAGCGTGGAGCCGTCGACGTACTCCATCACGATGTACGGGATCGAGACCCCGTCGATGTAGTCCTCGCCCGTGTCGTAGACCGCGACGATGGCGGGATGGTTGAGCGAGGCGGCCGACTGGGCCTCCCGGCGGAAGCGGGCCTGGAAGGACGGATCACGCGCGAGGTCAGCGCGCAGCGTCTTCACCGCCACGGTGCGGCCGAGCCGGGTGTCATGCGCGAGGTAGACCTCCGCCATGCCACCACGGCCGAGCACCTGGCCCAGCTCGTACCGGCCGCCGAGGCGACGCGGCTCTTCCATAGCTACCTACCAGCCCTCTCCGTCGGTCCCGGCCGCCGCATGCGTGCGGCCGGAGGCTGCCGTCCGGGCCTACCGTACCCGGCTCGCTGTGTGTGACCTGGCCAAGCCCGTAACCCGATACAGGACCGGTATCGCAACGTGCAGCGATGTGAAGGGGACGTGTGCAGGGTCACTTCTTGGACTTGATGACCGCCTCCATGACGTTCTTCGCGATCGGCGCGGCCAGGCCGCCGCCGGAGATGTCGTCGCGGTTCGCGCTCTCGTCCTCGATGACCACGGCCACGGCGACCGGCGAGCTGCCGTCGCTGAGCTTGGCGTAGGAGATGAACCACGCGTACGGGTTCGCGTTGTTCGCCACACCGTGCTGGGCGGTACCGGTCTTGCCACCGACCGTGACGCCGCCGCCGATCTGTGCCTTGGTGCCGGTGCCCTTCTCGACGACGGTCTGCATCATCTGCTGCAGGATCTGCGCGTTCTTCGGGGACAGGGGCCGGCTCATCTCCTTCGGCTCGGTCTTGGCGACCGGGTCGAGGTTGGAGGACTGCAGTTCGTCGACCATGTACGGCTTCATCAGCTTGCCGTCGTTGGCGACGGCCGAGGCGATCATGGCCATCTGGAGCGGGGTGGCCGCGGTGTTGTACTGGCCGATGGAGGACAGCGCGGTCTGCGACTGGTTCATGTGGTCGGAGAACACCGAGGCGTTCGAGCGGACCGGGGTGAACTGCTCGGAGTCGAATCCGAACTTCTTCGCCTCGGCCAGCATCTTGTCGTTGCCCAGGTCGGCGCCGATCTTGCCGAAGACGCTGTTGCAGGAGATCCGGAGCGCCTCTTCCATGCTGACGTTCTTGCAGGCGATGTTGCCCTCGTTCTTCAGCGGGGTCGTGGTGCCCGGCATGATCCAGGGCAGCGGCGACCTCGTGGGCGAGGTGGCGTCCGTGTACAGCCCGTTCTCCAGCGCGGCCGCGGCTGTGACCACCTTGAACGTGGAGCCCGGCGGGTAGGTCTCGCGCAGCGCCCGGTTCAGCATCGGGTCGGCCGGGTTGTTCTTCTTCTGCAGTCCGTTCCAGGCCTTGGCGTCACTGTCGGAGTAGCCCGCGAAGGATGAGGGGTCGTACGACGGGTAGGAGGCCAGCGCCAGGATCTTGCCGGTGGAGGGCTCCAGGGCGACGACCGCGCCCTTGCCGCCCTGCCGGGACAGCCCGGTGTACGCCGCCTTCTGCGCGGCCGCGTTCAGCGTGGTGACGACGTTGCCGCCCTGCTTCGGCTTGCCGGTGACCATGTCGAGGGTGTTCCGGAAGAAGAGCCGGTCGTCGTTGCCGGTGAGGATGCCGTCGTCGACGCCCTCGAGGAAGCTGCCCTGGAAGGCCTGGGAGGAGTAGCCGGTGACCGGGGCCCACATGGGCCCGTTCTTGTACGTGCGCTTGTACTTGAAGTCGCCGTGCTTGATCTCGGCCGAGCCGGTTATGGGGTCGCCGTCGACGACGATGTCGCCCCGCGGATGCGCGTACCGCTCGATGATCACGCGGCGGTTGTCCGGATCGGCGCGCAGTTTGTCGGCCTGGACGTACTGAAGCCAGTTGTCACGGATCAACAGCGCCAGGACGAGAAGTCCGCAGAAGATCGCGATTCGGCGCAGTGGCTTGTTCACATCCGGCCTTTCCACAAGCTAACAGGTGCGCCTGTTGCTTCAGTCTCTCGGTGCCGATGGTGCTGGCGCTCATCCTTGGCCGCCCACAGTCTAGAGGCAGCGGCTGTGTGTCCCGGGCGGGGCCGTCCACACCGACTGATCAGTAGACGCGTCGGAGGTGCGGTGGGTTCCGGAAACCGCGGACGGCTTCCGGCTCCGGCAGATGCCGGTTCCGGAAGCCGTCCGTCAGTGATGCGCCGAGGAGCCGTTCAGCACTTCGGCGGGTTGCCGCTGGCCACGTGGAAGTAGTAGTCGGAGGTGTAGCCCCAGACGTTCTTGCTGGAGTTGACGTCCTTCACGTACCACCAGAGGTTGTCGCCGTAGACGCCCTCGCCCCGGACCCAGCACTTCACCGCGGCGCCGTCCTCCTTGTAGGCGTGGTCCACGACCGCCATGTCGGTGCTCGGGCCCTTGCGGATCTTGACGTCGTCCGTGTTCCAGCCGCCCCCGTACAGGCCGGCGGCCTGCGCGCTCGCCGCGCTGGTCATCGTGAACAGTGCGGCGCCGAGCGCGGCGGCCGCGCCCACCGCGACGCGCTTGCCGCGCGTACCCATGCGAAGCATGAGATCCCCCAATGTGTTGGTCGTCCCGTCCCGTGGTCGCGGGACGGGGGTGGTCGTCCGTCACTCTAGTGGGGGACCCGAGGTGGAACGATCTTGACGGGGGTGATCAGCATCACCCGACGGGACCGCCGCTGCCGGGGCGGACCACCTGGGTCATCTCGGCGTCGGGGTTCGTGGCGGGGGTGGGCGCCGGGCGGCGGGCGGTGTCGCTGATGCGGATGAGGATGCCGATCAGCGCCCAGTTGGCGAGCACGGACGAACCGCCGTACGCGACGAACGGCAACGTCATACCGGTCAGCGGGATGAGGCCCATCACACCGCCGGCCACGACGAAGACCTGGAGGGCGAAGGCGCCGGACAGGCCGACGGCGAGCAGCTTGCCGAACGGGTCGCGGGCGGCAAGGGCGGTGCGCACGCCGCGCTCCACGATCAGGCCGTAGATCAGCAGGATCGCCATGATGCCCGCGAGGCCCAGCTCCTCGCCGAAGGTGGCGAGGACGAAGTCGGAGTTGGCGGCGAACTTGATCAGGTCCGAGTGGCCCTGGCCGAGCCCGGTGCCGAGGGTGCCGCCGGAGCCGAAGGCCCACAGGGCCTGTTGCAGCTGGTCGGAGTGGAGGATGCCGTCGTGAGTGACCTGGCGGCTGAGCGTGTACTCGCGCATCGGGTTCAACCAGGCGTTCACACGCGTCTGGATGTGCGGCTCGAAGCTCGCCACGCCGACGGCACCGGCCGCGGACATCAGCAGACCGAAGACGATCCAGCTGGTCCGCTCGGTGGCGACGTACAGCATGATCACGAACATGCCGAAGAACAGCAGCGAGGTACCGAGGTCGGTCTCGAAGACCAGGATGAGGATCGAGATCGCCCAGACGACCAGGATGGGGCCGAGGTCGCGGCCGCGCGGCAGGTAGAGGCCCATGAAGCGGCGGCTGGCCAGGGCCAGCGCGTCGCGCTTCACCATCAGGTAGCCGGCGAAGAAGATCGCGAGGACGATCTTCGCGAACTCACCGGGCTGGAGGGAACCCAGGCCCGGGACCCTGATCCAGATCTTGGCGCCGTAGATGTTGGCCCCGAGGCCGGGCACCAGCGGCAGGATGAGCAGGACCAGGGCGCCGAACATCGAGATGTACGTGTAGCGCTGCAGGACGCGGTGGTCCTTGAGGAAGATCAGCACGGCCACGAACATGGCGATGCCCAGTGCGGTGTACAGCAGCTGGCGGGGCGCGGCCGGGGCGAAGGCGCGCAGCGACTGGAGGAGCTTCGACTGGTCGAGGCGCCAGATGATGACGAGCCCGAGTCCGTTGAGCAGGGTGGCCAGCGGCAGCAGCAGCGGGTCGGCGTACGGCGCGAACTTCCGCACGGCGAGATGGGCGACGCCCGCCAGCAGGCCGAGGCCGAGGCCGTAGCTCAGCAGCCCCGCGGGCACCTGGTCGTTGATGGCCAGGCCCACGTTGGCGTAGGCGAACACCGGGATGGCCACGGCGAAGATCAGCAGGGCCAGCTCGGTGTTCCGGCGGCTGGGGGCGCCGATCGCGCCGATCGTGGACGTGTGGTGCGTCGAGTTCGAAGTACTGCTCATCGTGTGACGGGGCCTCTCACGGCTTGCTTACTGCTTGCCGCACTGATCGACGACCTTCTGCTCATCCTCGGAGAGGCTCGGGCCGGGGTGGGGAGTGGCGCTCGCGGACGGGGTCGGGGGCTTGGAGGCGGGAGACGACTTGGAGGCCGACGGGTTCGGCGTCGGTGATGCCTTGGACGTGAAGGAGGAACGGGTGGTTCCCGTGGTGCCTCCCGCCTCGCCCTGGCCCGTCTTGACGTTCTTCTCGCTCTCGGCCGCCGTGCGCTCCGCCTGCTTCCGGCACGCGGAGGCCTGTACCGACAGTGCCTCGATCTTCGTCTGGGCCTGCTGCAGACCACCCGCCGCGATCGTGTTCTTGACCTGCTTCTGCTGGTAGGGCGGCAGGTACTTGAGTTCGATCTCGGGGTGGTCCTTCTCCACCTTCGACAGCGACACCCAGGCCAGGTCCTGGCTGATGCCGCGGTACAGCGCGACGTGCTCGTCGCTGGCGCCGACGTAGTACTGCGTCTGCGTCCAGCGGTATCCGCCGTACAGGCCGCCGCCGACGACTGCGAGGGCGAGGGCGCCGTACAGCGTTCCCTTCAGCCACCTGCGGCCCTTGCGCGGCTTGACGAAGTCCTCGTCGGTGTAGTCGCCGAAGCTGCCCGCGGGCACATAGCCGGTCGTGTCGCCGGAGCCGGGCGGACCGAACTCGCCGCCGCCCTGCCGGTGGCCCTTGCGGCCGAGGTGGGAGGCGCGTCCGGCCGGGGTCTGCATGATCCCGTTGTCGTGCAGATGGTGCTGGTTCTCGGCGACGGCGCCGACCACGACCGGGGTGTCCGACAGCTGCCCGGCGAGGGTGTCACCGGTGTCCAGGTCGAGGACGTCGGCGACGATCACGGTGATGTTGTCGGGGCCGCCCCCGCGCAGGGCGAGCTGGATCAGCTCCTGCACGGTCTCCTGAGGGCCCTGGTAGCTGGCGAGGGCCTCCTCCATCGTCTGGTGGGAGACGACGCCGGAGAGGCCGTCGGAGCAGATCAGATAGCGGTCGCCGGCCCGGACCTCGCGGATCGACAGGTCGGGCTCGACGTGGTCGCCGCTGCCGAGGGCGCGCATCAGCAGGGAGCGCTGCGGGTGGGTGGTCGCCTCTTCCTCGGTGATGCGGCCTTCGTCGACGAGCCGCTGCACCCAGGTGTGGTCCTGGGTGATCTGGGTCAGCACCCCGTCGCGCAGCAGATAGGCACGGGAGTCGCCCACGTGCACGAGGCCGAGCCGCTGGCCGGTCCACAGCAGGGCGGTGAGGGTCGTCCCCATGCCCTCCAGCTGGGGGTCCTCCTCGACCATGGAGCGCAGCTGGTCGTTGGCGCGCTGCACGGCGGTGCTGAGGGAGGTGAGGATGTCGGAGCCGGGCACGTCGTCGTCGAGCGTGACCAGGGTGGAGATGACCTCGGAGGAGGCGACCTCGCCGGCCGCCTGGCCGCCCATGCCGTCGGCGATCGCGAGCAGACGCGGACCGGCGTAACCGGAGTCCTCGTTGCCCTCCCGGATCATGCCTTTGTGCGATCCGGCGGCGAAGCGCAGGGACAGACTCATACGCACCTCACCCGTCGGCTCCGGGTACAGCCGGTCGTGTCGAGCCACACTGCCCACCCTCCGGTCGGGAGCGCGCCGGAGACCGGGGTGCGGCCTGCCGCTGCGTGCTCGCTCCGCTCGCTCATTGTCGTACTACTTCCGCAGCTCGATGACGGTTTTGCCGATGCGGATCGGCGCGCCCAGCGGGATCGGTGTGGGGGTCGTCAGCCGGGAACGGTCCAGGTAGGTGCCGTTGGTGGAGCCGAGATCCTCGACGATCCACTGGCCGTCGCGGTCCGGGTAGATCCTGGCATGGCGGCTGGAGGCGTAGTCGTCGTCCAGCACGATCGTGGAGTCGTGTGCCCGGCCCAGGGTGACGGTCTGGCCCTGCAGCGCGACGGTGGTACCGGTGAGTGTGCCTTCGGTCACGACCAGCTTGCTGGGGGCGTTGCGGCCGCGCCGGCCGCCGCCGCCCTGCTGGCCGCGCTGCTGCGGCGGCGCGGCCTGCTGCCGGGCCGCCTGCTGCTGCGGGCGCGCGGCTTCCCTACGCGATCCGCGCTGGGTGACACGCGTACCGAACAGGTCGCTCCGGATGACCTGTACGGCCACGATCACGAACAGCCACAGTACGGCCAGGAAACCCAGCCGCATGACCGTGAGGGTCAGCTCTGACATTGCCCCCGCTTCACCCTTCGGCTTGCCGGTAAATGATGGTGCTGCTGCCCACGACGATCCGCGAGCCGTCGCGGAGCGTAGCGCGAGTGGTGTGTTGCCCGTCCACCACGATGCCGTTGGTGGAGCCGAGATCCTGGATCGTCGAGGGCGTTCCGGTCCGGATCTCGCAGTGCCGGCGCGAGACGCCGGGATCGTCGATCCGCACGTCGGCGTCGGTGCTGCGGCCCAGCACCAGCGTCGGACGGGAGATCTGGTGGCGGGTGCCGTTGATCTCGATCCAGTAGCGGGTGCGCCCGCCGCTCGCCGGGCCGGCCGCGGGCCGCTGACCGGCGGGCTGGGGGTGGCCGTAGCCACCGGGGCGGGCGCCGGGGGGCGGCGCCGAGGGCATCGGGGGCGCTCCGGCGGGAGCGGCCGGCGGGTAGCCATAACCGCCCGGGGCGCCCTGGCCGGGCCGGCCTGCCGGGGGCGCCGGAGCGGCGCCCTGCTGGTCGGCCGAGGAGGCGAGGGTGCGCGAGCGCACCCGGTACAGGCCGGTGTCGAGGTCGTCCGCCTTCTCCAGGTTGACCTTGATCGGGCCCATGAAGGTGTAGCGCTGCTGCTTGGCGTAGTCGCGCACCATGCCGGCCAGCTCGTCGCCGAGCTGCCCGGAGTAGGGGCTGAGGCGCTCGAAGTCCGGCGTGCTCAGCTCCACGATGAAGTCGTTGGGAACCACGGTCCGGTCGCGGTTCCAGATGGTCGCGTTGTTGTCGCACTCCCGCTGGAGCGCACCGGCGATCTCCACCGGCTGGACCTCGGACTTGAAGACCTTGGCGAAGGTGCCGTTGACCAGACCTTCGAGACGCTGCTCGAACTTCTTCAGGACTCCCATGGGGCACCTCCTCCATCGCTGCCGCTGTGTCTTGCCCTGCTCGGTGCTGCTGTCCTGCCAGGTACTGCTTACTGATCGTATCTACGCGCCCGGCAATCAGCCGGTTCCCCCAGCGGCTCCCCTTCGAACTCTTCCCGGCATGGATCGTAGAGGCGGTCGAGGACCAGTGTCCCGCACCCGGCTGTGGACCCGGTCCGCCTCCTGGGCAGATCCCCTGGACCGGTACGAGGTTGATACGTGACCAGGCATGCGCTGAGACAGGAGCGGGTACGGGCAGGGGCCCCGGGCCAGGGAAAGGGATGTGAACCCACCCCGTACGACGTGCTAATGTTCTGGATGTCGGAAGGGGCCAGCCCGCAAGGGAAGAACCGGAAGACACACCCAATGCGCGGGTGGCGGAATAGGCAGACGCGCTGGATTCAGGTTCCAGTGCCCGCAAGGGCGTGGGGGTTCAACTCCCCCCTCGCGCACGCAGAGAAACCGATGGAACGGGTCTCTACCAGTGACGAAAGTCACGGTAGGGGCCCGTTTCTCGTTGCGTCCGGGTTTGTGAGGGATCGCACACCTGGGGACGGACGCAGAAGACCCCATCGGTGAGCCATCTCACCGATGGGGTCTACGGCTTTTCTTCAAGTGATGTCGTGCCGTTACCTGGGGGCTTGCCCGGCTAGGCGGCGGCGGGTGTGAGGTGCCCGGTCGGGGTCCAGGTCTTGGGTTCTTTCGTCTGACGGCGGTGGTGGGTGCGCCGGCGTGGTCGCTCGCCGCCGAGGGACAGAGTGTCCAGCCACTTTTTGATCTTGCGGCGGTTGGCGTGGGCCAGCTGGAAGGCGAGCAGGATCGTTTGCGCTGCGATGCCGCGGATGCGGCGGGAGCCGGCGGATTCGATGCCCTCGGCGAGGGGGTTCTTGGCGTAGCCGTTGTAGCCCTCGCCGCTGTTGCGGAGCCGGAAGTAGACCTTCTGCCATTCGGGGCCGCCGTACTCCAGGGCCTGCCAGTGCTTGGCGCCGGTCTCGGGGCTGATGGTGATGGGCCTCCGCGCGGGAGAGGTGCCCGTTGGGCGGCAGCGGTGAGGGATTCATCGCGTCCTTCATCGCGTGGAAGAGCCGGCGGACGACGGCGTAGGCCGCCTCGAACCCCCTGTCGTCGTCTTCGTATTCGCCGATGCCCAGCAACGTGCGCAGCCGCGGGCTGACGCGGAAGTACAGGATGTCGGCGACCCGTTCCAGGACGATCTTGCCGCCGGTGTCCTGGGTGCACAGGTGGAGGCCGGTCAGGAGGCTTCTGAGGTGCAGAGTGCGGCGTCGGCCGCGGGGCAGGTGGACGAACTGCTCGAGCAGGGCTACGAGTCCGCTTGTGTCCACCTCCTCGATCGCCGCTTGGACGTCGGCATCGGCGATAAGTCTGCGCTGCGCGCGCATGGCCAGCAGGCACTCGTGGCGCTCGCTGGGCTGCCCGCGGAACGCCGTCATCAGACGCCTCGCAGCAGTTGGGCTGCTTCCTCGGCCGGGATGGCGCTCAGGAACGGCAGGATGCGGGAGAGGCCGTGAAGTGTGTCGACGCCTGCGGCCGCCACGATGGCCGTGATGGGCAGCCGCTCGTCGAAGAGCTCGACCAGCCAGGTGGACCTCAGGCGGCCCATGACCAGGCGCGGGGCGTTGGGGCTCGGCTGGGTGCGGGCGAGGAAGTTCGTGACGGTGTTGGTGCCACGGCTGTGGCAGTTCTGGCGGAACAGATACTGGGCGGCGCCGGTCGTCTCGAGTCGATCGGCGGCGGATGCCAGGACGCCCTCCCAGCGGCGACGGCACAGGATTTCCCGTTTCCTGGGCCCACGGGTGCACACGACGACTGGACCGCTTCCGTTCGCGGTTCTGCGTACGTCGTGGAGGCGCAGGGGGATGACCTCCGGGGAGTCGAGGCCGACGCCGAGCCCGAGCGCCATGAGGGTCTTGCAGCCCCAGCGCAGCTCCTCGGTGGGCTGTCCACCGGCCCAGCCCCACAGGTCCGCGAGTTCGGTCCGGCTGTAGGGGCTGTTCGCGGCGGAGGCCGACAGCTTGGCGGGCTTACCGGTCCGGCAGTCGCTGCCCAGGACGACTTCGCGCAGCCGCAGGAGGCGGCTCCGGTAGTTGCCCCGGGTGCTCTCGCCCACGTTGGGGCATCCCACTGCGATGAAGCGTTCGATCACCTCTCGGGAGAGCCACACCTCGGCGGTACCGGGCAGTCCCTCGCTGTCGCAGAACAGAGCCAGCTGGGTGAGTGCGGTCATCAACTCCCGTGCCTTGTGCGGCAGCTGCGGGTCGGCGATGCGGACCACACGGCGTACTTCATCGCCGACGCGGCTCCACCCCGCGGGGGAGCCGGCCGGGCGGTAGGAATCAATGCGCTGACTCATCACATGCCGCCACACCAACACCCCGGCAGGCGGGGTGCTATTCGAATAACGTGTCTCCGTGGCAGCGGCCGCGCGCGACCGGGGAGGACCGGATGGGTCAGACTTCACCTCATGCCCCAAGGAGATGCCCGAAGCCTGCCGCCGCGCGCGTACTGCGTCAGCGGTGCGTGGCCTGAGGCCGTCATGGAGGAGCATCACGGCGCGCGTGTCGCCCAGGCGCTTGCTCTCAGGCTGAGGGCGGCCATCGACCGCAAGGGCTGGACCGTCGCGGAGCTCTCGCGGAACAGCGGCGTCGCGCGCTACACGATCAGCAAGGCCCTCAACGGGGAAGCGTGGCCCGATTTGCTGACCATCGCCAACCTGGAGAAGGCGCTGGAGGCGGACCTGTGGCCTGGCCGAGAGGTGTGACGGGGGCTGTAAAGCGGCTCCAGCGGTTCGCATGAAGTAGGTGAGGAAGGGTTGTTCGAAGCCGAACACGAAGCGGTCATCCCTTCGAGCGAAGGGCAGGACCAGATTTCGCCCAGTGCTACCGGCGGCACTCTGCCGTCCGTAAAATGCGACGTGACGAACTGATCCGGCGCTTTGGAAGGTTTTCGGTGGGGTTCGTCGCCACTGGCCGCCACCTTGGCCTCTACTCCTCGGTGGCGGCCTTCTCGCTGACTTCAGTCAGAGTTGTTTCTGCTGCGCGTACTGGTAGAAGGCATTCGGCAGTTTTGCGATCTTTCCGGATCGGTGCAGCGCGTCCATCGCCACGCGCACGCTCTTCCCCTTCTCGCTCTCGTTGAGGGCGTCTGCCATCTCCAGCGCCTTCCACAGCCTCTGTGGGTCCTGGCTCATCAAGTGGAGGATGCGGTCCTTGCGGGGTGGCTTTCCTCCTTCCGCGGCCTGTTGTGCAGGGCTCTCGTAACCGGGTTCGGGTCGGCGTGGCTCCGGGATGCCGGACTCACGCCACTCCTCGGCGATGTCCATCTGCTTCTTGAGCTGCCGTACCAGACGCAGCTCCATGCGCACTTTGTACGTGTCGCGCTGCCAGTTCCTCCTCCCTCTCCTCCAGGAGCTGGATGTACTTCTCCGGATTGCCGGCGACTTGTTCCCACGGAAGGTTTTCAATCACCGCAGAACCCTACCTATGAGAGGGCATAACTTACCTCTCTCGCAAGGGCTTCTTCACTCGAAGTAGCGACGTGAACAATTACCCTGACCGCTGCATGTTCGAGGCAAGGGCGAGGGTATCCAGTTCGGATGCCAGGCCTGTCATGGCGAGTGCCCGTGCTCTTGTCTGTGGGGTTGGTCCCCTCATTCATCGGTGATACCCGTCATGGTGCATGTATCAAAGCAAGGGGCAGTTACACTGTCTCTATGAATTACCTTTCAGGGGTGTAGTCCTTTCCGTGAATAAACGGTGAAGGAAACCAGGTAACCCTGTCTCAGGAGTCGGAGGCTTTCGTGGGACCAGGCCTGGGTCTCCACTGCCCCTGGGGACCTGGGCGCGGGGTGCTACCAACAGCCGTCGGGGATGATCACCTGAAGACGCACCAAGTCCTGGATGTAGGGTTCGGCCGCAGCGCCGGTCCGTACGCCCACTCCATCACGTCCATCCGCCACGGTGTGTGGCGGTGGTCGACGATCCGTAGGTCGGCGATCCGTTCTGCGATCCAGTCCCGGGAGGACGTCCGACTGAGCATGTACTCCGCTGCACACGCGGCCGCGGCGACCCGCAGCGGGTCGGCCCACAGCCCTCTCTCCCTGCGTGGCCGTGGAGCGCGGGCGCCTCGCAGCGCGTACAGAAGGACAGGATCTCCGCGCCGGAGCATCGACGGCGACAGGAGCGGGACAAGGACGGCGGCCAGAGAGACGAGTTGCCGGTCGTCCTGCGTCGGCGTTCCTTCGAGCCGGTTGTCGATACGTGACTGCAGGGCAAGGACAGCCTCGTCGCTGACGGGTACCGGGCGGCACATGGCCAGGGGGTGGCTGCAGCGTTCATCGACGCCATAGCGATACAGGCGGTCCTCGACCCTGCTGTCGCATCTTCTGGGTGGCACCCCGTCCTGGCCGAAGTGGACAGGGGGCTGACAGGCCTGGCACTCGCTGACCATGAACACGCCGTGTTTGACGCATGCGAAGGACCAAGGCAGCTTCCAGCGCAACGGCCAGCACTGTTCGTTCTGCCTCAGACACCGCGGGCACCAACGAGCCTCTGAGCCGTGGAACCACGCCCCCCTGTACCACTGGCCCAGGGCAGCACTGTCCATCCACGGGTTCAGTGGGAGGTGCGGAAGCGCGTTGCCGGCGTATCGGGCCAGCGTCATGCCGTGCAGGACTGGCACATCGATTCCGGTGAGCTTTGCGATCCTCCGGGCAACCGGGTCGGACAGGCGGATCTCCGCCATGGAAAGGGTGCCGAGCTCGCGTACCCGAAATTCACGCAGGAGAGCCTTCAGCTCCGTTCCTCGCTGCTCGGCCACCGCACGGACTCAGCTGGCGAGAGACTCCCCCTCCTCCGGCGGCAACGCTGGTTGCGTCTGCAGCGGTTCCGGCCGACGTCGACTGTCTGCATCCTTCTTGGCTGCTCCCATGCGGCAGATCTTTGGGCAGCCCGTGGCTGACGAATCCCCGGGACGTCGCAGACCACCGATCCGAGTGACCGTCGTGAACACACTGGGGTGGCGTGTCCGTGCTGTCACTCCGGTGGGGTATCCGATGTGCTATTCGAATAGCATCAAGGAAGTCTTGGAGCATGCGAGATGCCGAGCCGGAGGGCCGCGATGTCGTGCGACCCGTCCTCATCGATTCGCCCCACCGCAGACTGCTGCTCCTGCCGCGTCCGGTCGCGCGGGACGTCCTGTGGACTGTGCCGACGGTTGCCATACCGCGTGGTGACACTTGTCGCCGTGCGGCGAGCCGCTACCTGCGTCACGTCGCACGTCTTCCCAGCGCGCTCCGTATCCCGCCCCTCATCGGCCGACTTCCCCGCGACGCGTCGACCGGCGTTCAGTACCTCGTCGTGGTGCGGCCAGCCGTAGGAGGCTGGCCGGCGAACGTACGGACTGCCCTCGGCCTGTGCGGGCGATGGTGGACAACCGCAGAGCTTCGGTCGGCGGAGGTAACGCCTGACCCGGTACAGCTGCTCGACTTCATGGACGGCTACTGGGACGGGTGGCTGCCAAACGGAGTGATCTCGCTCGACTGACCCACACATCCGGCCCGTGGGGCACTCGACGGGTTGCTCGGGCGAGATCGTCTTGTGGTTCTGGCACGTGGCGGCAGCCTCAGCGCTCGGCGAGCCGGGCGACGAGGAGGCGAGAGGGCGCTGCCTGGATCGAGGTCGATCGTGGTTGTCTCGTACGGCATGCCGGTGAGGGCCAGTGGTTCAGAGGCCAGTGGTGGCAGCTCCGGTGTATGCCGCATCGAGTGCCTCCAAGCGGTCGGCGTAACCGGTGATGCGGGTGATCAGGCCGCCGGTGATGTCGTAGACCTGGTACACCGCCACGTGCGGACCTGAGGTCGGCAGGGCTCTTTGAGGGTGCAGGCCGAGGACGACGGCTGCTGGATAGGTGAAGATTTCATCGACCGTCACGCGCAGCCCGTCGGCGTGCAGAGCCGCGCAGCGGCTGAGGACGGCGGAGCGGCCTCGGCAGCCGGTACCGCCTCCTTCGGGCGTGCCCCACAGCACATTCGGGTGTATGACCTCGGCGAGTGACTGCCAGTCGCCGGTTTCCACGGCTCTGCGCAGTCGAGCGGTGACGTCGCTCGGCCCGGGACGGGGGCTGGATGACATGTGAACCTTTCCGGGCTGCGGGGCTGTCGGCGCACCGAAGCCCTCATGGCATGCGCGGAGTCGCGTCGTTGTGGATGGTGCCGGGTCTGTGGTCCGTGCTCACCCAGGCCGGGACCGAGGCGATTTGCCGCAAGGGCGGGCGCTGCCTCCCGGCGAGTGAGAGTCCGACGAGCCGACGTGCACCAGGCAGATCGGAGAGCCTTAGGGCGACGTGGCGGACCCGCAGGTCCCGCGGCGATCCGGGAACGAACCAGCGGGCGGCCCGGCGGGCGACGCGCTGCCTGTGCGTGATGACGGGCCGCCATAGCCGCTCGTAGCCATGCAGCGCATCTTCGATGCGGGAGGCGCGGGCGAGTTGGTCGGCCAGGACGTAGGCGCCGCCGATCGCGAGCGAGGCGCCCTGTCCGGCGAGCAGAGACACGGCCTGGCAGGCGTCGCCGATCAGCACGACCCTGCCGCGGCTCCAACTCGGCATGTCCACCTGTGCGACCTGGTCGTAGTAGACCTGTGGGGACGGTGGGCACTTGGCCAGGGCTCGGGGGACCAGCCAGCCGAGTGAGCCGTACTCGCCGCGCAGAGCGGCCTGTGTGTCCGAGGGAAGTTCCGGATCGGTGGCGCGGTGCACGGCGAAAACGGCGACCTTGCCGTCACGCAGGGCATACATGCCCATCTGCCGCTCAGCGGTGTCGGTGAGGCAGAACCGATCGCCGAGTTCCGCGTGCATCCCGGGGTCGTCGAAGGTGAACGCGGCGGTGTGATAGCCGAGGTGGCGCAGGTGACTCGCCTGTTCGCCGAAGGTCAGGGTGCGCACCGTGGAGTGGACGCCGTCGGCGCCGACGAGAAGGTCGGCGTCGATGCTGTCACCATCGGTGAGGGTGACGCGCACGCCATCCGCGCGGAGGGCGACATGGGCCGGACCCTTGCCGAAGCGCAGACCGACGGCGAGGGACAGCCGTTCGCGCAGGGCGAGTTCGAGGTCGGGCCGCATGATGGTCAGCAGGCGTCCGTTCATGGCGCGGGCGAAGGGGCCGTACCCGAGCCTGGCACGGCAGTTCCCGTGCTCGTCCAGGAATGCCGCCTCGGACACCGGGTAGCTGAGTTCTTCCAGCCAGGGCAGCACGCCCATGGCCTCGGCTGCGTCGTAGCCCGGGCCGAAGAAATCGATCATGTACCCCTCGGTCCGCGGCCGTGAAGCCTTCTCAAGGACTACGACCTCCCAGCCGAGCAGGTTGTGCAGACGGCCGGCCAGGGCCAGCCCCGCGATCCCGGCCCCGCAGATGACGACCCTCATCGGTGCGCACCGCCTTCCTCGCGCTCCACAGGCTGATCAGGGCGGGGCCATCAGGCACCCCTCCCACATTTTTTGCACTATGCAAAGCATGGAGTCAAGAGGGCTCCGTTCGGCAGGCGGAGGCGTCCCCATCCTTAGCGGAGCTGGGCAGCAGGAATCTTGACGCGTCTCTAACACCTCGCTGACGGACCTTTGACGTAGCTTTGACATCGGTGTGCCGGGAAGCCTGGTCGGCGAAGCGTCCTCATCCAATCCGTCCGTCAGGACGTACCGGAAGGTCTTCGTGTGACCCCCTTGAAGTCGGCAGCCGCCAGGTCCGTAGCCGCGCCTCCTGTCGTGCGCGGCCCGCGCCGTTCGGTTCTCTTCTTCGCGTTCGCCTTCGCGGTGATCGCGGATCCGGTCTCCTCGGTGGCGTACGCGATCGAGGCGGCCCTGCGTGCACTGCACGGCGACCTGGCACTGCTGCTGCCGACGATGAGCCTGGTCATCGGCCTCGTCGTGATCGTCACGGCGAACTACTGGCAGCTCGTGCGGAGGTTCCCCAAGGGCGGGGGCGCTGCCGCCGCCGCAGGACGGGCCTTCGGTCCGCGGTGGACGTTCCTGCCCATCGGCGCACTGGTGGTCGACTTCGTCCTGACCATCGGCATCTCGATCGCGGCTGCGGCGAGCGCGGTCATCGCCCTCTTCCCGGGCCTGGCCCCGCTCCGCATCCCGCTTGCACTCCTGCTGCTCCTGGTAGTGGCGGGACTGACCTGGTTCGGGCACGGCGGCCGGCTGCTGTTCGCCGTCATGACCGTGGCCTTCGTCCTCATCTCCGTCGCCGTCCTCGTGCTCGGCTTCACCGCACCCCATGCCACCGGCCACGCGGCCGCCACAGCCGACCCGGGCCGGTCGGCCGTCCTCGCCGTCGTTCTGGCCTTCCCGGTCGCCATGGCGCTGGCCACCGGAGTCGAGGCGCCGTCGACCGCGATCGCGCAGCTCGGCCAGCTGGACGACACCCACCGCCGCCGCTTCGGCCGTGGCACGCTCGCGCTCCTGCTGGTCATCGTCGGCGGCCTCACTCTGGCCCTCACCGCACTCGCCGTGCGCCTGCACATCGGCATTCCCGGCGCCGACTCCACTCAGATCGCCGACATCGCGCACGCCGCCGCCGGCCCGGGGTGGCTGTACGGAGCGTTCCAGCTGACCAGCTCGCTCCTGCTGCTCGCCGCGGCCAGCTCCTCGTTCCAGGCGGGGCCCGGACTGCTGAAGGCGCTGGCGGGGACGGCCGACCGGCCGGGTGTGCTGCCGCCGGTGCTCGGCCGGGCCAACCGGCACCACACCCCGTACTGGTCGGTGGTGGTCTACCTGGCTGCCGCCGCTGTGATCATCGTTGCGGCAGCGGGTCAGGAGCAGGAACTGGTCCTGTTCTACGCGGTCGCCGTCTTCGTCAGTTTCCTGGTCGGCCTTGTCGCCATGGCCCGCTTCGCCCGGCGGGAAAGGAAGATCGCCCTGGCTTGGGTCAACGGCCTTGCCGCAGCGGCCGTCGCCTTCACCCTCGCGGTGAACCTGCTGCGCGGCTGGCCGATGCTGTCCCTGGCCGCGACCCTGCTCATCGCGGCCGGCCTCTATGCACGCTGGACCCGGGCCGGACGTCCCGCCGACATCGAGGACGTCGAGGCGCGC
This sequence comes from Streptomyces sp. NPDC020362, assembly GCF_040642095.1. Taxonomy (NCBI): domain Bacteria; kingdom Bacillati; phylum Actinomycetota; class Actinomycetes; order Kitasatosporales; family Streptomycetaceae; genus Streptomyces; species Streptomyces sp. NPDC020362. Next base: position 12,022 of record NZ_JBFAET010000017.1, on the reverse strand, counting down.
GCCGAAGTGGACTGACGCCCGGGGAGGGGCCAGTCGTCATCGTCGCGAACGGCTGGTGGGCGGCACGGCGCACGCAACGCCGGCCCACGTGTGAAGCTGCCGCTGAAGACGTCGTCTCACAGCTTGCCCCTCACCCCGAGACGCACCCCTTGACTCGTTTTGCATAATGCAAAGGTGTGGAAGGGGATGCGATGAGTGCCATACCGGCGGCAACCGACGGGAAGCGAGTGGCCGACACGGCGACGGGCGGGTTCATGCCCAAACCAGCCCTCTCGGCTGTCCGGACCGCCCCGTGGGGCCTGATGGGACTCGCTGTCGTGGTGGGGGCCGGGGCCGGAGCAGGGTCGATCGTCTTCCGTTGGTGCATCAAGAGCTTCACGCACCTCTTCTCCGGTCACGCCGACTATGCGGCATCTCCGGGTGCCAGCAATCCGCATGCGTCGTGGCTCGGTCCGTACTTTGTGCTGCTCGCTCCGGTGATCGGCGGTCTGCTGTACGGACCGCTGGTGAACCGCTTCGCCAAGGAGGCCCGAGGACACGGCGTACCCGAGGTGATGCTCGCGGTCGCCCAGCGCGGCGGCCGGATCAGCCCCAAGGTCGCCGTCGTCAAGACCCTCGCCTCCGCCCTGACCATCGGCTCGGGTGGCTCGGTGGGCCGCGAGGGCCCGATCGTGCAGATCGGCTCGGCGCTCGGCTCCACGCTCGGCCGGGTGACGAAGGTGAGCGAGAGTCGGGTGAAGCTGCTGGTCGCGTGTGGCGCGGCAGGTGGCATCGCTGCCACTTTCAACGCCCCGTTGGCCGGTGTCTTCTTCGCCATGGAGCTGATCCTGGGGACCTTTTCGGCGGAGGCGTTCGGCGCGACGGTGCTGGCCAGTGTCACCGCGAGCATCATCGGACGGGCCGCCTTCGGTGACACGGCCTTCCTGAACCTGCCCGACTTCCATGTCGCCCACCTCGCCCAGTACGGCCTCTTCGCCCTGCTCGGCGTGGTCGCGGCCGCTGTCGGGATGGGCTTCGCGCGCTTCCTGTACCTGATCGAGGACGCCTGCGACTGGCTCTGGCGCGGCCCGGAGTGGCTGCGCCCGGCGGTCGGCGGGCTGGCGCTCGGCCTGGTGCTGCTGGCACTGCCGGAGATGTACGGCGTCGGCTACCCGGTCCTGGAGAAGGCGGCCGAGGGCGGGTACGCGGCCGGCTTCCTGCTCCTGCTGCTGGCGGGCAAGATGCTGGCGACCAGCCTGACCATCGGCATCGGCGGCTCGGGCGGCGTCTTCGCACCCAGCCTGTTCATCGGCGCGATGCTCGGCTCGGCGTACGGCACAGGCGTCCAGCATCTGCTGCCCGGTTCGGCCGGAGCGGTGGGGGCGTACGCGCTCGTCGGCATGGGCGCGGTGTTCGCCGGGGCGGCGCGGGCACCGATCACCGCCGTGGTGATCCTCTTCGAACTCACCGGCGAGTACTCGATCATCCTGCCGTTGATGCTGGCCATCGTGCTGGCCACCGCCACCAGCCGCCTGCTCTCCCGCGACACCATCTACACCCTCAAACTGCGCCGCCGCGGCATCGACCTCGACGGCCCGGCACCGGGGGCAAGGATCGGCGCCCAGCACGTCGGCGCCGTCATGGAAGCGCTGCCCTCGCCTCTGCCCGCGACCACGGCTCTGACGGACGCCGCCGACCTGCTCGGCCTCTCCGGCCACGGAGCTCTCCCAGTAGTCGACGACGCAGGGAAGTACCTCGGCGTCGTCACTGCCCAGGCGGTGGCCGAGGCCCTCGCGGAACAGCCCGACGTGACACCTTCGACCGTCGGACAGCTCGCCGAGCCACCCGCTCCGGTCACGACCGACCAGCCGCTCGCGCAAGCCTTGCACGCGCTGCTGTCGGCCGCCGGAACCGGCCTACCCGTCCTCGACACCAACCAGGGCAAGCCGGTCGGCTGGCTCAGCCACCAGAGCGCACTCCGCGCTGTGCACACAGCATCCTGAGCCAGGCTGTCACCACCACGGACTGCGCCCGCCCCTGCTCCGGCAGCACCCCAGAGGCGGCCATCCGCAGTCGCGCGACGGCGGAAATCCAGGGGGCGGACATATACAAATGGGACGTAGCCTTGCATGATGAAAAGGTCGTGCCGCGAGAGGAAGGCGAGTGGCCGCCATGTCGTACCAACTTCAGTCGACGGGGTCGCCCAGGCATCCTCCCGACCTGACCGGGACGCGAGCCCTCCGCGAGCAGACGGCAACGAACAGCCGGACAGCGGCCGCCGGGGCGTTCGCCCTGCTGGCCGGTATCTACGCGGCGATCTCGCCCTGGGTGGTCCACTTCTCCAGGACCAACCCGAACCTCACGGCCACCAACCTGGTCCTGGGGCTCGGCGTCGCGGTGCTGGGCTTCGGACTGCACCTCGCACCGGAGCGGATGCGGCAGCTGTCCTGGACCATGGTGCCGCTCGGCATGTGGTTCATCGTTTCACCGTCGTCGGTGACGGCCGCCTACAACGTGACTGCCGGGGTCGTTTGGAGCAACAGCTGTACGGGCGGCATGGTCTTCCTGCTCGGCCTGATCGCCACACATTCGCCCTGGGCAGAGTCCTGACGCCATCACGAATCGATCCGTCGGTGTATGAGCCCTGACCATATGGCATCATGCAATCTTTACCCATGGCAAGGGTTCTCTTTCTGTGGCGGTGCCGTACCCCCTGACATCCACCGTCTGCACCAGGGGGCACCATGCGCTTCCCGCGCGGCACCATCGGGACCGTCTTCATCGGCGGAGCGCTGAGCGCGACGCTCGCGGCTCTCTTCTACCCGAGCATGCTCGGGATGCAGTACACCTCCGGCAATCCCTCGCGCGTGATCGCCGACACCCCGTACGGCCCGCTCACCGAGGCCGACCGGGACTTCGTCGTGAAGGTCCGTTCCGCCGGACTGTGGGAATTCCCGTCCGGGGAGACGGCCCTGCAGAAGGGCACGTCCAAGGCTGTACACACCGCAGGCCGGCACCTGGTCATCGGGCATGCCGCGCTCGACGCCACCTGCCGTCGGATCGCTCCGCAACTCGGCATCACCCTGCCCAACCAGCCCACGCCGCAGCAGCAGGGATTCGTGGCAACCCTGAAGTCGGACTCCGGCAGGCAGTTCGACTCCGACCTGGCCAACATCCTGCGCGTGACCCACGGCCAGATCTTCCCGGCCATCGCCAAAATCCGCGCCACCACCAAGAACACCCTGGTCCGCCAGCTGGCCAACCAGGCCAACGACGTCGTACTCGACCACATCACGGTGCTGGAGAACACCGACCTGGTCGACTTCGACCAGGTCAACTTCCAGGAGACGACTCCGCCGAAGCTTCCGGCCGCTCAGGTCACCCCGCCGGCACCGCTGCCAGGGATCCCGTGGTCGCCCTCATACCCCCGGCCGGGGTGCCGACGAACACGGCCACGCCTGTGCCCGCCGTCACCCCGACAGCCGGATGACACGACCGTGTGGCGCATGACACATATCAGAGTGCAATTTTTACCCAGGGCAATGATCGGTCGCGGCGGTGCGCACGTACCCCTTGGCGTACAAGCCGCTCGCGTCTGGAGGCTCCATGCCTTTGTCCCGCAACACGATCGGAACCGTCGTCGTGGTCGGCGCGCTCGGAGCGACCATGGCCGCTCTCGTGTACCCCGCCATGCTCGGGGTACAGAACACATCCAGCGATCCGGCCCGCATCATCGCGAACACCCAGTGGGGGCCGCTCACCGAGGCCGACCGCGACTTCGTCGTGAAGGTCCGCTCCGCCGGTCTCTGGGAGTACCCCCTCGGCGAGCTGGCGCTGAAGAGGGGCTCAACGCCGGAGATGCGGGAGGCCGGCAAGCACCTGATCGTCGGTCACGCGGGGCTGGACGAGCTGTGCCGCAAGATCGCGCCCCAGCTGAACATCGCCCTGCCCAACCAGGCCACCCCTCAACAGCAGCAGTTCGTCGCGACCTCGGCGGCTCAGTCCGGCAGGCAGTTCGACAGCACGGCCGCCAACATCATGCGTGTGACTCACGGTCAGATCTTCCCGACGATCGCCAAGATCCGCGCCAGCACCCAGAACACGTTGGTTCGTTCGCTCGCCGACCTGGCCAACGACACCGTCCTGGACCACATCACCGTGCTGGAGAAGACCGGCGTGGTGAACTTCGACCAGGTCAACTTCCAGCAGACCACCCCGCCGAAGCTCCCCAAGGACCAGCTCACCCCGCCCCCGCCGCAGCCCGGTGCGCCGATGGCCGCCCTCACACCCCGCCCCGACCTGAACATCAACACCGCGTCGCCCAAGCCCACCCCAGCGGTCGGCTGATCAAGTGCGGGCGACACCGCCTCCAGCAGGGTTCGGTGCATCGGAGGGGTCGGGGAGCCGATAGGAGCGCACCACGGCGACCAGACTCGCGGCCACGAGGGCGGCGCCCCACGGGGCCAGGTCGCGCAGCGGACCCGGCACGCCGACCTCTGCCTCCACACCGCGCGTGGGCACCCGCCCCTTGGGGTCGTAGACAACTGCGAGCGCGTCTCCGGGCTGGGTCGCCTGCCCGCAGCCTCGCCAGATGCGGACTTTGAGCAGTATGCCGTCGGGGTCTGCCACCGAGCAGAGGTACCGGCCCTGTCCGCCGTTCGTCGCCCGGCCGTCTTCGACCGACGTCACCACTACGGACTGCACGCGTCCCCGCTCCGCCAGCACCACCCCGGCGGCCGCCTGCGGAGCCTGGAGCGAGAGGCACACACCGAGTACCGCGGCGATGCCGACCATGGCGCGTCCGGCCCCCAAGGAGACCAGATACAGGGCGAGGGCTGCCGCGCAGACCAGGCCCGCCTCGCCGTCGGCGAGCGGGGGCCTCCCCGTCCAGGCACCGAAGAGCGTCGTGCCGACGATCGCCACGGCGCCGAGGGTCCCCACGAGGAGTCCCTTCGCAACCAGCCGCCAGGGCGGTAGCCCTATGAACTCTGAGGGCCCCCACACCGAGGTGCGCAGATGCGTCATCAGGTGGCGCTCGGCAGAGCGCGAGGGCCGACGCCTTCGGCGCACAGGTGTCACCCCCGCATCCTTCCCATACGTCAGCGACCGCCGATGCAGCCTCCGGCGCGGGACGGTCGGCCTGGCCCGGCCGGACGCATTCACGTGCCGCACGTTGCCGAGGTCCGGCAGCGAGGCGTCGGTTCATAATTCCCTTGCATTATGCAAGATCTGTGGGGTTCGGAAAAGAGCATCCGGGAAAGCGGTAGCGCCGGCTGGGAAGAGTCAGGCGTCGAGCGCCAGCGCACTGTCCACGACCCAGCCCAACGGGTGCGGTTCCGGGGCGTCCAGAGCGGGAGCCGGGGGCTCTCCGCCCGCCTTGTTGAAGGCGTTGAGGGCTTCGATGAGCGCGAGTCGCTGCGTCGGGCCGAGCCGTGAGACGATCTCGGCGATCTCGGCGCGGCGCCGGGCGGTGACGTCCTCGACGGTGCGCCGGCCTTCCTCGGTGAGTTGCAGCAGGGTCTCGCGCCGGTTGTCGGGGTTGGTCTGCCGGTCGGCGAGGCCGGCCGCGATGAGCCGGTCGACCATGCGCATGGCCGTCGACGGCGCCACCTGGAGCAGCTCGGCGAGCGACACCAGCTTGGTGGCGCCCCGGGTGGACAGCACGACCAGCATCCGGAACTGCGGGAGGGTCACGCGCTCCTCGACCTCGGCGAGGGAACGGGCGGAGACCGCCACCAGCAGCCGGGACGCGGTCAGGACCGCCCGGGTGACCGCATCAACGTCGTCCATGGTCCCCGCGGGGATCTCGCGCTCCGGCATGCTTCCTTTTTACCGTGCTGGGACTGTTGCCATCTCACTCGATGGGAACAGATTTTCCTTTCACGTGACCGTGGTAGCGGAGCAGCAGCATCGCGGCGTCGTCGTGGAGCGGTCCGGCCGCATGCCGCACCAGGTCCTCGCGCAGCCCCTGGAGGGCGCAGTCCGCGTCGGGCTCCGTGAGCAGGTCCGCCCGGTCGCCAAGGGGATAGAAGGAACCGCCCGCATCCCGCGCCTCGCTGACGCCGTCGGTGTACAGCAGCAGCTGCTCGCCGGGCGCGAAGGACACCCGATAGGGCTTCGGGCCTTCGAGCCCATGGGCGCTCAGCCCCAGAGGAAGGGCGTAGGCGGTCGGCTGCGGGAAGTCTGCGGTGCCGTCGCGACGCACCATCATCGGGGCGGGGTGGCCGTAGTTGAGGAAGACGACCTCATGGTCCTCTCCGATCTCGGCCAGGACAGCGGTGACGAACTTCTCCCCTCCCAGCTCCCGGGCGACGCTCCGCTCCAGGCGCTCGCCCAGCCCCAGCAGGTTCGTCGTGGGCCGCCTCCCGGAACGCGCCGAGCACCACGGCGGCGGTCTCCACGGCAGCCAGCCCCTTGCCCTGCACGTCCCCCACGGCCTGGTACCAGAACCTGTAGGCGCAACCGAAGACCGTGATCCAGCTGGGCAATCGGCACCACACCGTCACGGCGCACTTCCTCTCGCCGGACGAAGGTGCCGAGATCATGGAGCGCTACGGCCGACGGCACCCTCGGGCCGCGCTGCGCCTGTGCGCGTTCATGGGTATTCCGGCGGACGGCACCGACGCCGGTTTCCAGGAAGTGGGCCGGGCCATCCCCTTCGTACGCCTGGATATCGACATCGACCCCCGGTTGCCGTGAGAAGCTGTGTCACAACCTCTTTCCGCAGGTCACCAGGGGTGACATGGGAGTGATGCCGGGGGTCCCGTTCGGTTTGACGTCGATGGTCGGCGGGCGCGGTGAGTTCGGCGGCGTCGCGGCTGAGCCGCTGTATCTCGTGCACCGTGAGGATGACCCGCCAGTTTGGCCATCACTCCCTACGGGCGTACGCGGATGACTGTCTTCCCGCTGCGTCGCGTGGTCGGGTTGAGGGCACCAACGGCATCATCCAAGCTTGCGACGTCACCGATGTTTGTCCGCAGCCGTCCGTCCCGCACCCGCTGCACGATCTCACCCAGTCCGGCACGATCGGCCTCGACGACGAAGTCCACCGCCAGGCCGTCAGCGGGCCGCGCCTCAACCGGGCCGACGATGGACACCAGCGTTCCTCCGGCCCTGATCAGGGCAGCGGACTGCTTCTGAACTTCGCCACCGATGACATCGAAGACCAGATCGACGCCGCCGACGTCTTTCAGCGCGTCGTTCTCGAGGTCGACGAACTCATGCGCGCCGAAGTCGAGTGCCTTCTCACGGTCGGCGGCGCGTCCGGTGCCGATGACATAAGCGCCGGCCTCACGTGCGAGCTGGGTCACCATCGTCCCGACTGCCCCGGCTGCGCCATGGGCGAGGACGGTCTGGCCGGCCTGAAGGCGGCCGTGCTGGAACAGCCCCTGCCACGCGGTCAGTCCTGAGATCGGCAGGGACGCGCCTACCGTGAAGTCGACGTCGCCGGGCAGCGGTGCGAGGTTGCGTGCTTCGATCGCCACGTACTCCGCCAGGGTGCCGTCGCGGTGCCAGTCGGCGAGGCCGAACACCCGCTGCCCGACCGACAGCCCCGTCGTGCCGTAGCCGAGGGCGGTGACCACTCCGGCCAGCTCGTGGCCGGGGATCGACGGTGTCTTGTCACGGCCGGCGCGATCGGTCCAGGTCGATGGCCACTCCATCTCAGTGGGGACGAAGCCCGATGCATGAATCTGAACGATGACGTCATTGATCGCTGCGGGCGGCTCAGGCCGCTCCGTCAGTGTCATCCCGGCCGTTCCCGCGGCCTGGTCGGTCACCACAATGGCTTTCATTGAGACTGTCCCCTTCCTCGTATGTGTTGTGGACTTTGGTTTCCGGGTGGGTGTTCAGACGAAGGTGAACAGCTGGTCGGCTTCGAATCGCGAGATCGGGTTGGTGTACACCCTCTCCGGGTCGGCATCCACGCGATGGACAGCCCGGTGCAGCCTCGACGGGTCCAGGAGAATCAGCGCCCAGAACCCGATGACCAGCACGAGCACGGCTGTGAACGTGACTGTGGGGAAGCGGAGGGCGGCTTCTGCGATCTCACGCACGATTCCACCGTATTCCTCCCATGACGGGAGGTGCCGGTGCCACCCCTGTACCCCCAGGCCGATCCGCGACCAGCTCAGGAAAAGGCGAAGTAGCGCAGCCACACATAAGCGAGGGAGAGAGCCACAGTCACGGCGGTCACGACGAGGCCGTACTTGGTGAACTGCCAGAAGCTGATGGGTTGGCGGTTGCGTTCGGCGATGCCGAGGACGACGACGTTCGCGGAGGCGCCGATGGCGGTGGCGTTGCCGCCGAGGTCGGCACCGAGCGCGAGGGCCCACCACATGACGTGGTCGCTCGAGCCCCCCATGTCGCGGACCAGGTCGCTGGTGATGGGTGCCATGGTGGCGACGTACGGGATGTTGTCGACGATCCCGGACAGGACCGCCGAGCCGCCGAGCAGGGTGAGGGAGCCACCCAGTTCGTTGCCGCCGATCAGATCCGCCAGCCAGTGGGAGATCTCGCCGACGACCCCGGTGTCGATGAGTCCGCCGATCATGATGAACAGGCCGGCGAAGAAGGCGAGCGTGGGCCACTCCACCTCGGCCAGGACCTCGTGCGTTTCGACCGCTGTAGCGGCGACGAGCAGCCCCGCGCCGAGCAGCGCGACGATGCTGGGCTCGTAGTGCAGCACCGGGTGCAGGACGAAGCCGGCCACGACCAGGGTCAGGACGACCAGCCCCTGCACCATCAGACGCGGATCCTTGATGGCCTCGCGTTCCTCCAACGCCATGATCTCCGCGGCACGGTCCTCGTCATAGGCGAAGGACTTGCGGAACATGACCCGGCACAGGACGAGAAGCACGACCACCAGGAACATGGCCAGCGGGGCGAGGTGGACGATGAAGTCGTTGAAGGTGAGTCCCGCGCGGCTGGCGATGATGATGTTCGGCGGGTCGCCGACCAGGGTCGCTGTGCCCCCGATGTTCGAGGCCATGACCTCGGCGATGAGGAACGGTGCCGCGGGGAGCGCCAGACGCTCGCACACCAGCAAAGTGACCGGGGCGACCAGCAGCACGGTGGTGACGTTGTCCAGCAGCGCGGAGGCCAGTGCCGTGATGACCACGAGCATGGCCATGACCCGGAAAGGTTTCGCCCGAGCACGCTTGACCGCCCAGATCGCCAGGTACTCGAACATGCCGGTCTTCTTCAGCACGCCGACGATCATCATCATGCCCATGAGCAGGAAGATGACGTTCCAGTCGATGCCGGAGTCCTCGGAGTAGAACGCCGAGACGTCGTCGGTCGCCCCGATCGCCAGCATCAGTCCCGCGCCGCCCAGGGCCACGGCGACGCGGTGGATCTTCTCGCTGATGATCAGGGCGTACGCGCCGACGAAGACGACGATCGCTGCCCAGCTGTGCCAGTCGTTCATGGTCCTCCGGTTGCTGCGTGGGTTTGCGGTACCGGGCGTGTGGGGGCGTCCGTGTCCTCGCCGTCACGCCCGTCCGGAATGCCCGCGAGGTCGTCGACGTCGAAGGCACGGGCGATCGGCACGTCCGTGGAGCTGTGGGCGACGATCGAGAAGGCGATGCAGACCGCGATCAGCGTGAACGCCTCCTCGGCCTGTGGGATGCCGGACTGCAGCACCAGCAGCCCGTACACGAAGGAGAGCGGCATGCCCAGGCCAAGGGCCCGTGCCGGGTTTCGCCAGTTGGCGCGCAGATTCGGCAGCGAGACGTGCATGCCATCGGTGAAGAGCACGGCGAAGAGGGCGAGGTCGGCCGTCACAGAGACGATCTCACTGTCCGGTGTGATGTGGATCAGGCCGAGGAAACCGTCGCTGACCAGCGTGCCACCGGCCAGGAAAAGACGTGGACAGCACAGTCCGAGCCGCAAGGCCCGACAGCAGCACTGCCACGAGCAGCGCAACACCGAACACCACCACCAACACCATGACCGAGCCCCCGATCGGAAGAGAGAGTTGTCCTCAACTCGCCGACCAGACTTCCCGGCACACCACCGGGGACCTTACCTTCCTTTGACGCGTCTTTAACAGGTTGTTGGCAGGCGCTACGGACGGCGCGATGTTGCCGGTTTCCGGCAAGCGAAGGGCGGCCCGCCGGGTGACCTGCATTACCAGCGCCGGCGGGGAGACCTTCTTCCGAGCTTTGTTCGCGGCACGTCGCCACAACAGCCGGGTTGCGGTGACATGCGCCAGTCCTCAGGTCCGTGCGGCGCTCACCCAGCTCGGCCTGGCCCCTCTCCTGGACATTCGCGGTACGCAGGACAGGGGTGGCTCATGACGTCGCCGAGCCGTGGGAGGTGGCGGCGAGCAGCCGCTCCAGCAGATGGGAGGCGGTGATCACACCGAGCAGGCGGCTGCCCGCCTTGTTCTTCTCCACCACGGCGACCAGCGGGCTGCGCACCTGCGCCATCTGCGCGGCGACCTCCAGGGCGGTGTCGTCCGGCGCGGCAACGACGGGTGGCGGCGCGGTTTTCGACAGGCACTCGTGCACCTTGCGTCCCGCCAGAGCCTCACACAGCCGGTCGGCGTGGCGTTCGTCGACCACCGCCGCAAGAGTGGGGTCTTCGATCACATAGGCCGGCACCAAAATCTTGATCATCTGGGAGGCGGGCAGGATCGCCGCCGGCGCGCCTTGCGCATCGACCACCAGCAGCGCGGGCAGTCGGTGTTCGGCCATCAGCCGTGCGGCGTCCAGCGCGTCGCTGTCGAGGCCGACCGTCTCGTACTCCACCGCCAGGTCACGCGCACGCACGTTCGGCTCCCGTCTCAGGCCTGTTGCACCGACGGCCGGCCTGTGCGGTCGTCCGTCGAAACAGGCTGGCTGACGTATCAGCACGATACAACCGGCAGGTGCAGGGCGTGCGTCGTGAGGATGCGGCCGGGCGCGATGACGTCGCTCACGAGGGGTGCGACAGGCTCTGGCTAGGACAGAGGCGATCCTGCCCCTCTCAACATGGTGATTCCGTGTCAGAGCATTCAGGGAATGATTTCTGGTGCGTGAGGGTGGCAAAGCATCGGTGCCCGCTCGTCCACTGGTCGGTGACGCTGAGTGCAAGGTCCTCGGCGACCCTGTGGAGCGCTCGTCGTCCGAGCCGTGCCCAGGGAAAGAGCGGACCGCTCTGGCCGTGGATGTCCTCGAACCGGGCGGTGCACAGCTCTTCGACGTCATGGGGGTCGACCTCGACGACGAGGCACCCGGTGGGGGCGACGAGCTCGCCGCAGCGGCGCAGCAGGCCGTGCGGGTCGCCTCCGATGCCGATGTTGCCGTCGATGAGCAGAAGGGTCTGCCAGACTCTCTCGGCGGGCAGCCGGTCGAAGACCGATCGGCAGAGTGCGAGCCCGCCCAGGGCGCAGGTCAGGGCGACCGCGCGGGGTGTGATGTCGACCCCGAGGGCGAAGACTCCCCGGTTCAGGAGTGCTCTGCACATGCGGCCCGGGCCGCAGCCGACATCGAGGACGGGACCGGCGCAGCGTTCCAGCACAGACTTGTCAGCCACCGTGGGCTGATCGTGCCACCGGTGGACCGGCATCCGGATCCGGCGCCCGTCGACCAGGCGTAAATACACCGGTCCACTGCCGGATCGCAGGGCCAGCGCGTAGGGATCCTCGTCGGCGTCGTACAGCTCGTCCTCGTCCTCGTCTGTTGTCACGGTGCGGCGCCATGGCTTGAGGCGGGTCGGCTCTCGTCGCCGCAGCCGGCCCGCCGCACGCGGCGCAGTCTCAGCGCGAAGGCCACCGCGGCGGCGGCGAAGAGCACGCCAGTGATCGCCAGCCACCGGCCGAGGTAGACGTCATCGGACAGCCCGGTGTCACCGGGGTAGGGGACCGCGAGACGGAAGACGAGGGGGAACCAGACCAGCAGGAGCAGACCCGAGAGGAAGGCGGGGACGCGCAGGTGGTTGATCCACGGCACCGTCGGTCCGTCGGTGGCTCGGTGACGCAGTACGGAGAGGGCCGACAGGTCGGCCAGCGAGTACAGGGGCAGGAGGATGAGGTCGTGGAGGATCGCCGCGCCGACGAACC
>NZ_JBFAET010000016.1:0-92254 GCF_040642095.1 Streptomyces sp. NPDC020362 | reverse complement strand
CCGGCGGTCTCGGTCGGCCCCCTGCTTGGCGGCTCCAGACGGTCGCGGACTCGGCGGCACCCGGTGGCAGCTGGCGGCACCCGGCGGTCTCGGTCGGCCCCCTGCTTGGCAGCTCCAGGCGGTCGCGGACTCGGCCACACCCGGCGGCCCTCGGCGGTCTCGGATGGCCCCCTGTTCGGCGGCTCCCGGCCCTCGCCGGTCCCGGCCGCCCCCTGCTTGGCGGCTCCAGGCGGTCGCGGTCTCGGGCGGACCCTGTTCAGCCGCTCCCGGCTCTCGCGGTACCGGTCGCACCCCGTCCGGCGGGACCCGGCCCTCAAGGGTTCCGGTGACCCGCCCCGCCCGACTCACGCCTCCGTGAAGGACCCGTGGCGCCCGGCGCCTCCGGCGAACCGTGCCGCGCCCTGCAGACCCTCCGCCAGCACCTCCATGCCGTGGCGGAGCTCTCCCCGCAGCGCGCTCTCCTCGTCCAGGCCGTCCTGGTCCAGGACCGAGGCCCGGTCGCCGCGCAGGCAGGCCTGCGGGAAGCGGGCGATGGCCGCGGCCAGTTCCTCGGCCTCGGCGCGGGCGCGGCCGGTGGGCACAACGCGGTTGGCGAGGCCGATGTCGTAGGCCTCGCGGGCCGGGACCGGGCGGCCGGTCAGGATCATGTCCATGGCCCGGCTGGTGCCGATCAGCCGTGGCAGCCGTACCGTGCCGCCGTCGATCAGCGGCACGCCCCAGCGGCGGCAGAACACCCCGAAGACGGCGTCCTCCTCGGCGACCCGGAGATCGCACCACAGGGCCAGTTCGAGGCCGCCCGCCACGGCGTGCCCCGCGACGGCGGCGACGACCGGCTTGGACAGCCGCATCCGCGTCGGCCCCATCGGGCCGTCGCCCTCCTCGGCGACCCGGTTGCCGCGCTCGCCGCCCATCGCCTTCAGGTCGGCGCCCGCGCAGAAGGTTCCGCCCTCGCCCCACAGCACCGCCACCCGGGCGGTGCCGTCGGCCTCGAACTCCCTGAACGCGCGGGCGAGGTCCGCTGCCGTGGGGCCGTCGACGGCGTTGCGGACCTCGGGGCGGGACAGGACGATCGTGGTGACGTGTTCCTTGCGTTCCACGCGGACCGGCACGGCGGGTGCTCCTTCTGAGGGGCGGCTCGGAGAGCCACTCTGCCTCAGATGACCTTCAACCGCACCAGTGCCCCCAGCGTCAGCGCCCCCGGCACCAGCGGCACCCAGACGGTGATGATGCGGTAGGCGAGCACCACCGCCGTGGCGACCGCCACGGGACCGCCGGCCGCCACCAGCGCCACGATCAGCGCCGCCTCGACGGAGCCGAGCCCGCCCGGTGTGGGCACCAGTGCCACCGCGACCGTCGCGGCCAGGTACGCCAGAGCCATGTGGGCCGGCGGCACGGTCAGTCCCAGCGACCGGCCCACCGCCACCAGACCGGCGGCCTGCAGCGCAGGGAAGGCGAGCGAGCCGCCCCACAGCGCGAGCGCCCGGGCCGGTCGCGTGTGCACCGAGCGGGCCTCGCCCAGGGCGGTGCGCACGAAGCGGATCACGGGTGTGCGCAGGCGTCGTACCAGTGCCAGTGCGGTCACGGCCACCGCCGGCACCGCGCCCGCGACGGTCAGCATTGGTCCGGCGGCCCCTGCGGGGACGAGGGCGCCGAGCTGCAGTGCGTCGGGGAAGGCGAGCAACAGCGCGGCCAGCAGGCTCAGCCGGCCGACCGACTCGGCGAGCAGGTACAGCGCGAGCGCGGCGGAGGAGCGGGCGAGCGGCACCCCGCACACGGTCATGAACCGCAGGTTGACCGCGCCCGCGCCGAGTCCCGTCGGCAGCAGGTGGTTGGCCGAGCCCGCCGCGAACTGCGTGGCCAGCAGCCGCCACCGGGGCAGCGGCTGGACGACGGCGCCCTGCCGGGTGAAGGCGGCGGCCACCCAGGTCAGACAGGTGGCGCCGGCCGCCGCCAGCAGCCAGGGCAACGAGGCGGTGCGCAGATGACCGAAGCCCTCGACGAGCACGGACCGGTGCTGCACCGCGACGATCGCGACGAGCAGGAGCGGAAGCAGGCACAGGATCTGCCGCACGGGCAGGCGCCGGGCAAGCCGGGTGAGGCGTCCCTGGCGGAGGTCGGGGAGATGTACCGCTGTCACACTGCGAGAGGTTTTCCGCGCCGTGTGAGCGGCGGGTTGCGGGATCGGGGACGGCGTCTTACGGACGGGCAGCGGATGAGAGGGAGACGTCATGGAGTCCTTTGGGTGCGGGGATGCCGATGGACGTGAAAAGGCGCGGACATTGACCTCAACGAAGCTTGAGGTCCTACGGTCTCTCCCATGAGCATGGAGACCACCGCATGGACGCAGCTGCACAGCGTGATGACCGCGCAGCAGGAGCGCCGTCCCTTCGCCCGCGCCACGCTGCGCCGCATCGCCGCCTTCGCCCGCCCGCACCGCTCGGGCATCGTCCGCTTCGTCCTGCTCGGGGTGGTGACGGCACTGCTCGCCGTGGCCACCCCCGTGCTCGCCGGCCGCGTCGTCGACGCGATCGTGGCGGGCCGGGACTCCGGCACGGTCGTCCGGCTGTCCCTGCTCATCGCGCTGGTCGCGCTCGCGGAGGCAGGGCTCGGCATCCTCGGCCGGCGCCTGTCGGCGACGCTCGGGGAGGGACTCATCCTCGACCTGCGCACGGCTGTGTTCGATCATGTGCAGCGCATGCCCGTCGCGTTCTTCACACGTACTCGTACGGGAGCACTGGTCAGCCGTCTCAACAACGACGTGATCGGTGCCCAGCGGGCGTTCGCCAACACGCTGTCGGGCGTGGTGACCAACCTGGTGACCCTGCTGCTGACCCTCGCGGTCATGCTCACCCTGTCCTGGCAGATCACCCTGCTCGCGCTGGTGCTGCTGCCGGTGTTCGTGCTGCCCGCCCGCCGTATGGGCAGCCGGATGGCCCGGATGCAGCGGGAGGCGGCCGCGCTCAACGCGGCCATGGGCACCCGGATGACCGAGCGCTTCTCGGCACCCGGCGCCACGCTGGTCAAGCTGTTCGGCCGGCCCGAGGAGGAGTCCGCCGAGTTCTCGGAGCGTGCCGCCCGGGTGCGTGACATCGGGGTGCGCACGGCGACCGCCCAGTCGGTCTTCATCACCTCCCTCACCCTGGTCTCGGCCCTCGCGCTGGCCCTGGTCTACGGCCTCGGCGGCTGGTTCGCGCTGCACGGCACCCTGGCGGCGGGCGCGGTCGTCTCCCTGGCGCTGCTGCTGACCCGGCTGTACGCCCCGCTCACCGCGCTCGCCGGAGCCCGGGTGGAGGTGATGAGCGCGCTCGTCAGCTTCGAGCGGGTCTTCGAGGTGCTGGACCTCAAGCCCCTCATCGAGGAGAAGCCGGACGCCGTCGAGGTGCCCGAGGGCGCGGTCGCGGTCGAGTTCGAGGACGTCACCTTCTCCTACCCCTCCGCCGACCAGGTCTCCCTGGCCTCCCTGGAGGAGGTTGCCGCGCTCGACACCCGCGGTGGCGCCGAGGTGCTGCACGGCATCTCCTTCCGCGCCGAACCCGGCCAGACCGTCGCCCTGGTCGGCTCCTCCGGCGCCGGCAAGTCCACCATCGCGCAGCTGCTGCCGCGCCTGTACGACGTCGACGCCGGCGCCGTCCGCCTCGGCGGGACCGATGTCCGCGACCTGACCGCCGCCTCCCTGCGGGCCACCCTCGGCATGGTCACCCAGGACGGCCACCTCTTCCACGACTCCGTGCGGGCCAACCTGCTGCTGGCACGTCCCGCCGCCACGGACGAGGAGCTGTGGGACGCCCTCGGCCGCGCACGCCTCGCCGAGGTCGTCCGCTCTCTGCCCGACGGTCTGGACACGGTGGTGGGTGAGCGCGGCTACCGGCTCTCCGGCGGTGAGCGCCAGCGCATGACCATCGCGCGGCTGCTGCTGGCCCGCCAGCGGGTGGTCATCCTCGACGAGGCCACCGCCCACCTGGACAACACCTCCGAGGCGGCCGTCCAGGAGGCGCTCGCCGAGGCCCTTCAGGGCCGTACCGCCGTGGTGATCGCCCACCGTCTGTCCACCGTCCGGGCCGCCGACCAGATCCTGGTCGTCGAGGCCGGCCGGATCGTGGAACGCGGCACCCACGAGGAACTCCTCGCGGCGGGCGGCCGGTACGCGGAGCTGCACAGGACGCAGTTCGCCGAGCGGAGCGGCGAGGTCTCGGCCGTCTGACCGGCGGACCGCCCGTGGCCCGGCACGGCGCCGGGCCACGGACAGTCCGCCGGTACACGTCCATGACCGATGTCCAACCCCTTGACGCCAGTGGTCCGGACCTTTAACTTCACGCCTTAAACAAAGACTTCCGGATGCGCTCAACGCCCTTTCGTCACGCCCGTGTTGGCCTGCGTCCGGCACCCCCACCCGAAAGGCCGCCCGCATGGCCAGACCACTTCCCGCAGCCGTCTCGCTCGCCGCCCTGTCGCTCGCCACCGGCCTGCTCACCGCCTTCCCGGCCCACGCCGCCACCGGCGCCGTCACCGGCCTGGCCGGCAAGTGCCTGGACGTCGCCGGGGCAGGCACCGCCGACGGAACCGCGGTCCAGCTCTACGACTGCAACGGCACCGCCGCCCAGCAGTGGACCGTCGGCGGCGACGGCACCGTCCGCGCCCTCGGCAAGTGCCTCGACGTCACCGGGAACTCCACCGCCGACGGTGCCAAGGTGCAGCTGTGGTCCTGTACCGGCGGAGCCAACCAGAAGTGGACCGTCACCGCCGCCCACGACATCGTCAACCCCCAGGCGAACAAGTGCCTGGACGTCACCGACAACTCCTCGGCCAACGGCGCCCGCGCCCAGATCTGGAGCTGCAGCGGCGGCGCCAACCAGAAGTGGAACGCGCCCTCGGCCGACGGCGGCACCACCCCGTCCGCCCGGATGGCCGTGGCGCCCTACCTCTACAACGGCTGGGGCAGCCCGCCGGACCCGAGCACGATCACCCAGGCCACCGGCGTCAAGTGGTTCACGCTCGCCTTCGTGCTCAGCAACGGCTACTGCAGCCCCCAGTGGGACGGCAGCCGCCCGCTGACCGGCGGGGCCGACCAGCAGACCGTCACCACCGTGCGGGCGAACGGGGGCGACATCATCCCGTCCTTCGGCGGCTACAGCGGCAACAAGCTGGAGAGCTCCTGTTCCAGCGCGGGCGAACTCGCCGCCGCCTACCAGAAGGTGATCAACGCCTACGGCCTCAAGGCGATCGACATCGACATCGAGGCCGACGCCTACAGCAACCCCACCGTGCAGCAGCGCACCGTGGACGCGCTCAAGACCGTGAAGGCGAACAACCCCGGCCTGAAGGTGTACATCACCATCGGCACCGGGCAGAGCGGCCCCGACACCAGCCTCATCGACCGGGCCGCCTCCTCCGGGCTGGCCGTGGACGCATGGGCGATCATGCCGTTCGACTTCGGCGGCGCAGGGCAGAACATGGGCAACCTCACCACGCAGGCGGCCGAAGGACTCAAGAACGCGCTGAAGAACGCCTACCACTACAGCGACGACCAGGCCTACCGGGACATGGGCATCTCGTCCATGAACGGCATCACCGACAACAACGAGACCGTCACGGTGAACGACTTCCGGACCATCCTGGCCTACGCCCAGCAGCACCACCTGGCCCGGCTCACCTTCTGGTCCGCCAACCGCGACCGCCCCTGCACCGGCGGCCCCGCCGACAGCTGCTCCGGCGTCTCCCAGTCCGCCTGGGACTACACCCGCGTCTTCGCGGGCTACACCGGCTGACTCCCCTCTCGCTCCCGGTCCTTCTGCAAGGAGAACCCGTGCCTCCCCTCTCCCGCCGCGGCAGATCCACCGCGGCCGCGCTGGTCGCCGTGGCGGCCGCGTCCCTGCTCACCGCCACACCCGCACATGCAGCGGCCTCCGCCCTGCCCACCGGCCTCGCCACCGTCATGAACGCCGCGAGCGGCCGGTGCCTGGACGCCAAGGCCGCCGGTACCGCGAACGGCACCGTCGTACAGCAGTACGCGTGCAACAACACCGCCGCCCAGCAGTGGAGTTTCACCGCGACCGGTGACGGCTACGTGCGGATCGGCAACGCCAACAGCACCGACCAGGTCGTGGACGTCGCCGACGTCTCCACCGCCGACAACGCCCAGGTCCACCTGTGGGGTTACGGCGGCGGCGCCAACCAGCAGTGGCTGCCCGTGGACGACGGCGGCGGCGCCTACCACTTCGTCAACCGGGGCAGCGGCAAGTGCCTGGACGATCCGGGCGCCTCGCTCGCGGACAGCGTGCAGTTCGTGCAGTACACGTGCAACGGCACCGCCGCCCAGCGCTTCCAGGTGGTCCCGGTGACCCAGTCCACGAGCGACCCCGACCTCGGCCCGAACGTCGTCGTCTTCGACCCGTCGATGTCGTCCTCGGCCATCCAGGGCAAGCTGGATACGATCTTCAAGCAGCAGGAGACGAACCAGTTCGGTTCCCAGCGCTACGCCGTGCTCTTCAAGCCCGGCGCCTACAGCGCGGACGTCAACGTCGGCTTCTACACCCAGGTCGCGGGCCTCGGCCTGACCCCCGACGCCGTCTCGGTCAACGGTGCGGTGCACGCCGAGGCGGACTGGTTCCAGGGCAACGCCACACAGAACTTCTGGCGCGGCGCGGAGAACCTGTCGGTCAACCCCACGGGCGGCAGCGACCGCTGGGCGGTCTCGCAGGCGGCGCCGTACCGGCGGATGCATCTGCGCGGCAACCTCGCCCTGGACGACGGCGGCTGGTCCAGCGGCGGCTACCTCGCCGACAGCTTGGTCGACGGACAGGTCAACTCCGGCAGCCAGCAGCAGTGGCTGACCCGCAACTCCCGGCTGGGCAGCTGGAACGGCTCCAACTGGAACATGGTCTTCGTCGGCAGCCAGGGCGTCCCGGCCACCACCTTCCCCAACCCGCCGTACACCACGGTCGCGCAGAGCCCGGTCAGCCGCGAGAAGCCGTTCCTTTACGTCGACGGCTCCGGCAGGTACCAGGTGTTCGTGCCGTCGGTGCGCTCCGGTTCCACCGCGACCAGCTGGGCGGGCGGCAGCCCCGCGGGCAGCTCGCTGTCCCTGGACACCTTCTACGTCGTCAAGCCCGGCGCGAGCGCGGCCCAGATCGACGCCGCGCTCGCCGCGGGCAAGAACCTCCTGGTCACACCGGGCGTCTACCACCTGGACCAGACCCTGAAGGTGACCCGCCCCGACACCGTCGTCCTCGGTCTCGGCCTCGCCACCCTCGTCCCGGACAACGGCATCACCGCGATGAGCGTCGCCGACGTCGACGGCGTGAAGATCGCGGGCCTGCTCCTCGACGCCGGCACCACCAGCTCGAAGACCCTGCTGGAGGTCGGGCCGGCCGGCTCCGGTGCCTCCCACGCCGCCGACCCGACCTCCCTGCACGACGTCTACGTCCGCGTCGGCGGCGCGGGCGTCGGCAAGGCGGGCACCGGCATCGTCGTCAACAGCAACAACGTCATCGGTGACCACATGTGGATCTGGCGCGCCGACCACGGCAGCGGCGTCGGCTGGACCAGCAACACCGCCGACACCGGACTCACCGTCAACGGCGCAGACGTGACGATGTACGGCCTGTTCGTGGAGCACTTCCAGAAGTACCAGGTGGTCTGGAACGGCAACGGCGGCCGCACCTACTTCTTCCAGAACGAGATGCCCTACGACCCGCCGAACCAGGCCGCCTGGATGAACGGCTCCACCCAGGGCTACGCCGCGTACAAGGTCGGCGACTCCGTCACGAGCCATCAGGCCTACGGCCTCGGCAGCTACTGCTACTTCAACGCCGACCCGGGCGTGAGGGCCGCCCACGCCATCGAGGCACCGAACACCCCGGGCGTCCGCTTCACCAGCATGGTGACCGTCTCCCTCGGCGGCACCGGCACCATCAGCCACGTCGTCAACACCACGGGAGGACCGTCCAACTCGGCCACCAACGTGGCGAACCTGGTCAGCTATCCCTGACCGGCTCCGCCCGATCGACTTCCGAGGTGCCCCGATATACACGGTTGTGCCGGATATCGGGGCACACTGGTTCCAGACGCGCGGAAGGGGATCGCGGACGTGACCGGTCTGACCTGGGAGTACGAGGGCTACCAGCCCGCGCAGCAACGCCTCAGAGAGTCCCTGTGCACCCTCGGCAACGGCTACCTGGCCACCCGGGGGGCCCTGCCCGAGTGCACGGCGGACGACGTGCACTACCCGGGCACCTACGTGGCCGGCTGCTACAACCGGCTCACCTCACAGGTCGCCCGACGCCGGGTCGAGAACGAGGACATGGTCAACCTCCCCAACTGGCTGCCGCTGCGCTTCGGCCCGGCCGGCCACGACCTGCTCACCCCCGACACCGCCCCCGTCACCGAGCACCGCCAGGTCCTGCACCTCGACCCCGGCGTGCTGGAGCGCCGTACCCGCTACCGGCTCGGCGCGGGCGGCACGCTCCTCGTCCGCCAGCTCTGCCTCGTCCACATGGCCGACCCCCATCTCGCCGCCCTGCGCACCGACTTCACCACCGAGGACTTCACCGGAGAACTGGACGTCGAGGCCGCGCTCGACGGCGGCGTCACCAACGCCGGCGTGGCTCGCTACCGCGACCTGGGCGGCCGCCACCTCGCCGACGTCGAGGCGGGCAGCGCCGAACCCGGCACGGCGTGGCTGCGCTGCCGCACCCGCACCTCGGACATCGGCATCGGGCTCGCCTCCCGGCTGACCGCCCCCGTCCCCGTGACCGACACGACCGAGGAGCGGCAGGCCGTGCAGCGGCTGCGGCTCACCCTGACACCCGGGCGTACCGTCACCGTCGACAAGACCGTCGCCCTGCACACCTCCCACGACCCGGCCATCAGCGACCCGCTGTGCGCCGCGGTCGACCGGGTCGCCGCCGCGCCCGGATTCGACGAGCTGCTCGCCTCGCACACCACGGCCTGGCAGCAACTGTGGGTACGGGCCGAACTCGACGTCCCGGGCGAACCGGGCCGCATCCTGCGCCTGCACCAGTTCCACGTGCTGCAGACCCTCTCCCCGCACACGGCCGACCTCGACGTCGGCGTGCCCGCGCGCGGACTGCACGGCGAGGCGTACCGCGGCCATGTCTTCTGGGACGAGCTGTTCGTCCTGCCCTACCTCAACCTCCACCTGCCCGAGGTCTCCCGCGCCCTGCTGCGCTACCGCCACCGGCGCCTGGACGCGGCCCTGCACGCGGCCCACGAGACGGGCCGCCGCGGTGCCCTCTACCCGTGGCAGAGCGGCAGCGACGGCCGCGAGGAGACCCAGGAGCTGCACCTCAACCCCCGCTCGGGGCGCTGGCTCGCCGACCACTCCCGGCTGCAGCGGCACGTCGGCTCCGCGGTGGCGTACAACGTGTGGCAATACTGCGAGGCCAGCGGGGACACCGACTTCCTGCACACCGAGGGCGCCGAGATGTTCCTCCAGATCGCCCGCTTCTGGGCCGACTCGGCCGTCTACGACGACCACCTCGGCCGGCACCGCATCCGGGGCGTGGTCGGCCCCGACGAGTACCACGACGCCTACCCGGAGGCACCCGAACCCGGCCTGGACGACAACACGTACACCAACGTCACCGCCGCCTGGGTGCTCACCCGCGCCCTGGAGCTGCTGGCCCGGCTGCCGGAGCCGCGCCGCCGCGAGGTCACCGAGGGCACGGGCCTGGAGCCCTACGAACTCGCCCGCTGGGAGGAGGTCTCCCGTACCCTGCACGTGCCCTTCCACCAGGGCGTGATCAGCCAGTTCGAGGGCTACGGCGACCTCGCCGAGCTGGACTGGGACGGCTACCGCGAGCAGTACGGGGACATCCGGCGCCTGGACCGGATCCTGGAGGCGGAGGGCGACACCGTCAACCGCTACCAGGCGTCCAAGCAGGCCGACGTCCTCATGCTCGGCTACCTCTTCTCCCCGGCCGAACTCGGCGCCCTCTTCGCGCAGTTGGGCCACCGACTCGACGAGGAGACATGGACGGCGACGGTCGACTACTACCTGCACCGCACCTCGCACGGCTCCACCCTCAGCGGTCTGGTCCACGGCTGGATCCTGGCCCGCGCCCGCCGCGCCGACGCCTGGGGCTTCGTCCAGGAGGCCCTGCGCGGCGACATCGCCGACGTGCAGGGCGGCACCACCGGCGAGGGCATCCACCTCGGAGCCATGGCCGGAACCCTCGACCTCGTCCAGCGCTGCCTCACCGGCCTGGAGACCCGCGACGGACTGCTGTGGCTCGACCCCGTCCCGCTCCCGGAACTCTCCTCCTACGGCTTCTCGCTGCGCTACCAGGGCCACTGGGGCGTCCGTCTGCGCCTGCGCTCCGGCCAGCTGGAGGCCGCCGTACCGGCATCCTCCGGCCACGCCCCCATCGACATCCGCCTGCCGGACCGGGTGGTGCGCATCGGGCCGGGAGAGCGGGTACGGATGCGCCTGCCGGACTGAGCAGGGTCTCGACGGCGGCGGCATCCGGGCCGAGGATGCTGCTCACGTGGGTGCCGGCGTCCCCACGGGAGCGGAGACGAGGAGATGCGGCAGATGCTGCGCGCACTGGCGGTGGACGACGAGGAACCCGCGCTCGAAGAGCTGCTGTACCTCCTGGACGAGGACCCGCGGGTCGGCACGGTGGTGCCCGCCCTTGACACCACCGAGGCGCTGCACCTGCTCGAACGGGCCAGGGCGGCGGGCCCGGACGGGCCCGGGGCCGTCGACGTCGTCTTCCTCGACATCAACATGCCCGGCCTCGGCGGCCTGGACCTCGCGGAACTGCTCGGGGGCTTCGCGGCCCCGCCGCTGATCGTCTTCGTCACCGCCCACGAGGACTTCGCCGTGCGCGCGTTCGACCTCAAGGCCGTCGACTACCTGCTCAAGCCGCTGCGCAGGGAGCGTTTTGCGGAGGCCGTACGGCGCGTCGCCGAACTGACCCGGACCGGGCAGGGCCCCGCCGACCCCCTGGGCGACCAGGTCCCCGTGGAACTGGGCGGGGTGACACGCTTCGTCTCCGTCGCCGACATCACCTGCGTCGAGGCCCACGGCGACTACGCGCGCCTGCACACCCCGCACGGCAGCCACCTGGTGCGCATCCCGCTCTCCGTCCTGGAGGAGCAGTGGCGCTCCCGCGGGTTCGTGCGCATCCACCGCAGCCGTCTGGTGGCCCTCGGCCGCATCGAGGAAGTGCGCCTGGACGGCGGCAACGTGACGGTCAGGGTCGGCGACCGGATCCTCGCCGTGAGCCGCCGCAACGCCCGGGAACTGCGGGATCTGCTGGCCCGCCGGGCCCAGGGCGTGGTCGGCGGAGCGCGGTGACCCGCAAGGCCGTCGGAGACCACCCGACCGCGCCTGTGCCGAGCATGTGCCGAACCTCGTCCGGCGTCTACCTCGCCGTCGGCCTGCTGCGTACACTCACCGCAACAAGGTGATCACCGCGGCCTCCGGGAGTGCGTCATGGGTGCGGAATCCGTCCCGCGCAGAGAGGTGGTCACCGCAGGGCCCCGCACCGACCGCGGCCGCCTTCCCCGGCCTGTGCACCCGCCCGGAGCAGTCCCCGCCACCCCGGCCGACGACACCGCCGTCACCGCACTGATGCGCCGTCAGCTGCGGGCCGCCCTCACGGCCACCGCCCTGCTCGTGGGCTCACTGGGCCTGCTCCCCGTTCTCCTGCGGCTGCTTCCGCTCGCGGACACCCGGCCGAGCGTCCCGCCCGCCGTCTGGCTCGTCCTCGGCGTGGCGCCGTATCCGGCGCTGCTGTGCACGGGCGCCTGGTACGTGCGCCGTGCCGAGCGCAACGAGGACGACGTGACCGCACGTTGAACCGGACGTACGGAATCGCCGGCGTGTCGGCCGTGGTCCTCGCCACGGTGCTCGTCGGCGCGCTGGGCCTGCGCATCTCGCGCACCACCTCCGACTTCTACGTCGCCTCGCGCAGCGTCCCCCCGCGGCTCAACGCGTTCGCCGTCAGCGGCGAGTACCTGTCCGCCGCCTCGTTCCTGGGCGTCGCCGGACTCGTCCTCGCCCAGGGCGCCGACATGCTGTGGTTCCCGATCGGCTACACCGCGGGCTTCCTGGTCCTGCTGGCCTTCGTCGCCGCCCCGCTGCGCCGCTCGGGGGCCTACACCCTGCCGGACTTCGCCGAGGCGCGGCTGGAGTCCCGGTCCGTCCGGCGGATCGCGAGCGTCCTCGTCGTCGGCGTCGGCTGGCTCTATCTGCTGCCCCAGCTGCGCGGCGCCGGACTGACGCTGCGGCTGCTCACCGGCGTGCCCAGCTGGTTCGGCGGCCTGGTCGTCGCGGTGGTCGTGACCGCGGCGGTGGCCGCCGGAGGCATGCGCAGCATCACCTTCGTCCAGGCGTTCCAGTACTGGCTGAAACTCACCGCCCTGCTGGTGCCCGCCGTGTTCCTGCTGGTCGCCTGGCGCTCCGACCACACCCCGGCCCCGGTCTGGGACGAACGGCCCGTCTTCCAGCGCTCCACCCAGGTGCGGGCCGACCGGCCGCTCACCCTCACCGTGCAGGAACCGGTCCGCATCACCGCGACCGGTACCGTCGACGGCCGGGCCCGGCACGACGACCCCCTCACCCTCGACGCGGGCACCCACCGGATCGGCACCGGCACCACCGTGCGCTTCCCCTCCGGCGCCCGCGTGCCCCTGCCGGGCGAAGGCGGAACCGCCACGGCCCCGTCGAGCTGGGCGAAACCGTTGTCGGCCGATCGCGAACAGCACGGCCTGTACGCCACCTACGGGCTGATCCTCGCCACCTTCCTCGGCACCATGGGCCTGCCGCACGTGGTGGTCCGCTTCTACACCAACCCCGACGGCCGCGCCGCCCGCCGCACCACCGTCGTCGTCCTCGGCATGCTCGGCGCCTTCTACCTGCTGATACCCCTCTACGGCGCCCTCGGCCGGCTCTACGCCCCCGACCTGCTGCTGACCGGCGACACCGATGCGGCGGTCCTCGTACTGCCGCAGCGGCTGATCGGCGGAGCGGGCGGCGGCCTGCTCGGCGCCCTCGTCGCGGGCGGCGCCTGCGCGGCGTTCCTGTCCACCGTCTCCGGGCTGACCATGTCCGTCGCCGGTGTGCTCGCCCAGGACGTGCTGCCGACCCTGGGGATCCGGCACTTCCGCCTTGCGACCGTGCCGGCGATCGCGGTGCCGACCGCCGCCAACGCCGTGGTCAGCGATCTGCCGGTGGCCGACGCGGTCGGCCTGGCCTTCGCCGTGTCCGCCTCCTCGTTCTGCCCGCTGCTCCTCCTCGGCATCTGGTGGCGTGGCCTGACCCCGCCCGGCGCGGTCGCCGGACTGCTCCTCGGCGGCGGCTCGGCGCTCACCGCGGTGACGGTGACCATTGCGGGCGGGGCCCGTTCCGGCTGGGTGCACACCCTGCTGGCCTGGCCCGCCGTCTGGTCGGTGCCCGTGGGGTTCGCCGCGATGGTGCTGGTCTCCCTGGCCACCCGCGACCGCGCCCCCGCGAGCGCCGCCGCCACGATGGCCCGGCTCCACCTGCCCGAGGCACTGACCGCCCACCCCGGACCGAGCACGCCGTGAACGACGTCGCCCCACTCGGTACCGTCGTCCTCGCCCTCGCCGGCCTCGCGCTGTTCGCCCTCGGCGCCGCCCTCGGCCATGCCGGCGCCCGGCGCCAGCAGGAGAACCCGGCAGGGCCCGGCACCCCGGTCGAACGAGCCACCTTCCACACCCTGCACACGGCCTCGCTCGCCGCCCCGCCCCTGCGCGCGGGCCTCACCCCCGACACGGCCCGCAAGGCGGCCAAGCGGCTGCGCCCGCTGCTCGGCACGGTCGCCCTCGCCCTCACCGACGAGGAGTCCGTGCTCGCCTGGGACGGCGTCGGGGACCACCACCGCGAGGACGCCGGGGCCCAGCTGGCGCACGCCGTCCGGGTCGGCCGCACCCGGACCTTCTCGCTTTCCTGCGGCAACGACACCTGCCCCGTGCGCTGGGGGGTGGTGGTCCCGCTCGGCGTCGACGGCCGGGTGACCGGCACGCTTGCCGCGTTCGGCGACGGGGAGTCCGCCGTCATGGTCCGGGCCGCCGAGGAAGTGGCCCGCTGGGTCGCCGTCCAGCTCGAACTCGTCGACCTGGACCGGGCCCGCTCCGGTGTGATCGAGGCCGAGATCAGGGCCCTGCGCGCCCAGATCTCCCCGCACTTCGTCTACAACTCACTCGCCGGCATCGCCTCGTTCGTCCGCACCGACCCCGAACGGGCGCGTGAACTCCTCCTGGAATTCGCCGACTTCACCCGCTACTCGTTCCGCCGGGGCGGCGACTTCACCACTCTGGCCGAGGAACTGCGCTCCATCGAGCAGTACCTCGAACTCGCCCGGGCCCGCTTCGGCAGACGCCTCGAAGTGACCCTGCGGATCGCTCCCGAGGTGCTGCCCGTCACCCTCCCGTTCCTCTGCCTGCAACCCCTCGTCGAGAACGCGCTCAAACACGGCCTGGAGGAGTCGGCGGACCGGGGGCGGATCACGATCATCGCCGAGGACGAGGGCACCGAGGCCCGGGTCGTCATCGAGGACAACGGTGCCGGCATGGACCCGCAGCGGTTGCGCGACATCCTGCGCGGCAGGGGCGGCCCGTCCGCCGGCATCGGCCTGAGCAACGTCGACATGCGACTGCGCCAGGTCTACGGCGACGACCACGGCCTGGTCATCGAGACCGGTGTGGGCGCCGGCACGAAGATCACGGTACGCGTCCCGAAGTTCCGCCCCGGCATCCGCCCGGCACCGCCCCCGGCGTGAGAGGACGAGAAGAGAAATGGACATGGACATGGACGCTGAGGCTGCCACCGCTGCCGCCGCCGACCGGGCGCTGGCCCTCCTGCGCGCGTACGGCGCCGACGGCATCGCCCACCCCGGCGGCACCCTGCTCGCACACCTCACCCGCGTCCGGGCCCGGCTCGCGATGTGGCGGGCCCGCCCCGCCCTCCAGCTCGCCGGTCTGTGCCACGCGTTCTACGGCACCGACGGCTTTGCCACCGCACTGCTGCGCGTGGACCGCCGCACCGACCTCGCGGCGGTGATCGGTACGGAGGCCGAGGAGATCGTCTACCTGTACGCCTCCTGCGACCGCAAGGCCACCTACCCGGATCTCGCCCGGCCGGACGCCGCCTTCCACGACCGCTTCACCGGCCGCGCCCACGTCCCGTCCTCGCCGGCCCGCCGGGACTTCGCCGAACTGTCGGCCGCCAACGAACTCGACCTCGCCCGCATCGACCCCGCTTTCCGCGCCGAGTGGGGCCCCGCTCTCCTCGCCCTCTTCACCCGCCTCCAGGGCCTGCTGACCGCCGACGCATGGCTCGACTGCCGTACGGTCCTGGCGCCGGCCGCCCCGTGAGCCCCACGCGAAGGCTGCGGAGGTCGGACAGAAGGCCGGCCGAGCTCCGGCCGGCTCCCGGACACACGGGCGTGTCCGACCCGTCACCGGGTCGGGCACGCCCTGCCGTGACACGGCCCTACGCGGTGCCGAAGGCCACCAGATGACCGTCCCGGGTCCCCACGTAGACCCGGCCCCCGTCGGTGGCGGGGACCACGAACTTGGACGCCGTGCCGATCGAGAACGAGCGGCGCAGGTGCATGGTGCCGTTGACGGGCACCGCGTCGTAGACCCGCAACTGGCCACCGACACCGCCGGCGCCGGAACCGGACCAGACGACCCAGACCAGCGCGGAGCCGCCGGCCGTTCCGTTGGAGGTGACCGCGGGGGAGCCGGAGGCGTATCCGAATCCCTCGTTGCTGACGCCGACGCTGGTCAGTCGCGGAACGCCCGCGCTGTCCACGCCGAACTTCAGCGCGCGCAACGGCACATGGGTGTTGCCGGAGGAGCCGACGGTGTAGACGTAGCCACCGCCGCCGCCCCAGACCGCGGGGTGGCCCCAGACGCCCTCGAACGGTCCGGCCATGCTCACCGGCTTGTCGGTGCCGTTCGGGCCCTGGCCCATGCCGCCCAGGTTGTCCCGGTCCAGCAGGAAGACCCGGCCGTCCTTGCCGACCTCGACCAGCAGGTGCGGGTGCGCGGGACTACCGAAGCCGTCGGGCAGCGCGACCGGACCGCCCGAGCCCAGGTCGATGTCGCCGCTGTCCATCGTCCGGTTGTTCGTCGGGCTGAAGAAGTCGCGGGCCGAGAGGGTGCCGTTGCTGTTCACTCCCAGCCGGACCACCGACTCACCGAAGTGTCCCAGCGGCTTGTTGCCGGGGCCGACGCCCGGCGAGGAGCCCGTTCCGGCGCCGTTGCCGGTGGCGAAGAAGATCCGGCCGGAGCCGTCCGAGACCAGCCCGCCGCCGCTCTGCCAGATGCCGGCCTCCTGGGTGTCGGAGCCCGCCTCGGTGGACCACAGGGTGAGGCTGCGGGTGCTGACGTTCACGCCGGCCACCTGGCCGACGAACGGACCCTTGTCGCAGTAGGAGGCGAAGCCCGCGTACACCGAGCCGTTCAGCAGCAGCAGGCCGGGGCGCTGCGCGGCGGTGAACGAGTTGAACGGGTGGCTGGAGCTGTTGCTCGGCGTGCCCTTGATCTTCACCGGCCAGCCGGAGCGCTCGGCACCGGTGGACGCGCTCACCGCGTGGAAGTACCAGCTCGGATGCTGGACGTCCGGCCCGTCGTTGACCTTGCTCGTGAGGTAGACCGTGTTGGACGACGAGTCGTACACCGGGGTGGAGGTGATCCCGGTCTGCGCCGCGGGGTCGGCGCAGCCGACCGACGACGTCGGCCAGGCCGGGCCGAGCTGCCGGGTCCAGTTCGTCGTCCCGGTGACGGCGTCGATGCCGTAGACGTAGTTGTTCTCGGTGGCGACGACCACGTTCTTGCCGGTGACCAGCGGCTGGGCCAGCACCGAGCCGTTCACCGGGGTGGACCACCGCCGTCCGAAGCTCGACGAGGACACCTTGGACGGCGACAGGTTGGGCTCGTTCGAGTCCCATCCGGTCCGCTTGTTGTTCACCGAGACGGTGGACTCGATGGCCTGCGCCGGAGCAACGATCCCGAGCAGCAGGAGACCCGCCAGCGCCGCCGCCCTGGCTCTCGGCCTCAGCAGCCCCCGTCCTCCGCTTCCTCGTCGATGGGTCGGTGAAGTGACTAGCGCCATGTGATTCGCCCTTGTTTCCGGTTGCGTGGACGCCGACGTCCGGCCGAGGGCCATTGTGATGACGGACCGTCAGATCGGTGGCGCACGAGGCGGAGGCACGGCGGGGGATTCATTCCCCGGGAGCAACCCGTCTGGCCATTCGTGCAGGTGCGCGGCGCCGACCACTGCCGACGCCGCTGATCGCCAGGCGTGCCGCAGGGCGGACCGGGGGGCGGGGCGCGCTCAGCCGCCGGCGCGGACGAAGACGGGGACGCCGAGCGCGCGGGCGATGTCGCAGACGTACAGGCCGATGCTGCCGCGGGCGACGACCAGGACGCGGGCCCCGGGCCTGGCCTTCAGGTGCGGGGCCACCAGGCGCCAGGACAGGGACCGGTTGTCGCTTGCCGAGGTCATGGCGACCGGGTCCAGACCGGCGGGCAGGGGGACGGGCATGGCGTCCGCCCAGGGGACGCGCACCAGGTCGGAGAACAGGCCGCCCTGCCGCCGATCGGTGCGCCGTACATGGCCATGCGCGGTACGGCCGTGCAGTGCGCGGTCAGTGCGGCGCGGCAGGTGCCGCAGGCGCCGCAGTTGACGGACCAGGGCACGACCACCAGGTCGCCGGGGGGCACGGTGGTGACGGCGTCGCCGGTCTCCACGACCCGGGCGACGCACTCGTGACCGAGGGCGAAGGGCGGATCGACGAAGCCGTGTCCGGCCAGGATTGCCGTGTCGACGTCGCACGAGGTGGCGGTGACCGGTGCGACGATCGCCTCCTGATCCGACCGCAGCCCGGGATCGGGTACCTCGCGCCACTCGACGGTGTTGCGGGCGACGTAGGGCAGTTCACGCATCGGCCCGCTGCCCCTCGACGAGCGCGACCAGGTCGGCGTGGCGGACGACCGATCCGCCGGCGCCCCAGGTGCCGTCGGGCTGCTCGTGCACCAGCACCCACACCCGCAGGGCGTCGTCCGCCGGGAGTCCGGCAGCTTCGAGGACGGTCCTGGTGACGTCCCCCACCAGGCCGGCCCTGCGCCGTTCGGACAGCGCGCCCTGGGGCACCGCCACCTCCACGAGGAAGCGGGGCGCGTCGTCCTCGGCCGTGATCTGCGCCCCGTCGGGCAGCTCCACCAGAAAGCTCCACGCCTGCGCGCGGAAGAACGCGGTGTCGGGCGCCCCCTCCCGGCGCAGCAGTACGGCGGCCAGATCCCGCTGGACGCTCGTGCGGCCCTCCTCGGTCAGGGCGCCGGACGGGACGGTGAGCCGGATGATCGGCATGACGGACTCTCCCCTCGTGCTCCACGCAGGGTCACGGACGGCTATGACAGTCTGGCTATAACAGTCGTTATATCCGTGGGTCACGCTGGACTATGACGATCGTTATAGACAGAGGGGAGTACGGTCTTGGCCAAGCCCGGCGCGCCGTCGCGCGAGCGCATCCTGGTCGGTGCCGCCGACATGATCAGCAGGCGCGGCCTGAACGCCACCAGCATCAGGGAGCTCGCCAAGCACGCCAGAGCGCCGCTCGGCTCGACCTACCACTTCTTCCCCGAGGGCAAGCAGCAGCTGGCCACCGAGGCGGTGCGGTACGCGGGAGAGGCGGTCTCCCGCATCCTGCGCAAGGAGCTGGACGCGGGCCCGGTCGCAGGACTGCGCGCCTTCCTGGCCCTGTGGCGCGGCATCGTCGTCGACAGCGACTTCCGGGCCG
Source organism: Streptomyces sp. NPDC020362 (assembly GCF_040642095.1). NCBI lineage: Bacteria > Bacillati > Actinomycetota > Actinomycetes > Kitasatosporales > Streptomycetaceae > Streptomyces > Streptomyces sp. NPDC020362. The sequence continues at coordinate 73,457 of NZ_JBFAET010000016.1, read as the reverse complement.
GCTGCCCCGTACTGGCCGTCTCCGTCGAGGAGCCGCCGTCCGACGAGATCCCGTCGGCCCTGGTCGCCGCCGCCGAGGTGTTCGAGGACTGGGAGCTGCTGCTGACCGAGGCGCTGCGGCGGCACGGCGCCGACCCCGACCGGGCAGCCGGGCTCGGCGCCCTCGTCGTGGCGTCCGTCGAGGGCGCCGTCGCCATGTGCCGCGCCAAGCGCAGCATGCAGCCGCTGGACCGGGTCACACAGCAACTCGAAGCACTCATCCTCGACGCACTCGGCCGCCCGGCCTGACGGCCCGGGCTCCCGGGCCGTCAGGCCGCCTCGGCCTTCTCCTTCCCGGGGCACGCCCCACACGTGGGCCTCGGCTGCTGCGCAGCTTCGCCCCCGTCTCCGCCGCGCAGGGCTGCGACGGGCCACTGGGGTGATCCACGGCGACGACGGCACCCCGTGACGGCGCGGGTCCGGGGAGCCGGCCCCGGACCCGCGTTCAATCGCGCCAGAGAACCGAGATCGCCGGGCAGGAGAGGGCTCACGGACGCGACCCCCCCCGAGCACTGCCCGCAGTGCCTGAGGGAGAGCGCAATGAGCGGCACGACGACCTTGCCGACACCGTCCGGTCCCTACCTGGACGAAGGGCTGCTGCCCGCTGACTTCTACGCCTACGAGGAACTGCTGTCGGACGGGGAACGGGAGAAGATCGAGTCCGTCCGCGCGTTCCTGCGCACGCAGGCCGCCCCGATCGTCGACGGCTACTGGGGCCGGGCCGAGTTCCCCTTCCAGCTGGTCGAGGGCTTCGCGAAGCTGGGCCTGGTGGACTGGGCCGACCCCGACTCGCCGGAACCCCGGCCGAGCAACCTCTTCTCCGGCTTCCTCGCGCTGGAGCTCGCGCACTTCGACGCGTCCTTGGCGACCTTCTTCGGCGTGCACACGGGGCTGGCCATGGGCACCGTCCTCACCTGCGGCTCCGACGAACAGAAGCGGCGCTGGCTGCCGGAGATGACCCGCCTCGAGAAGATCGGCGCCTTCGGGCTGACCGAGCCGCACGGCGGCTCCGACGTCGCCGGCGGCCTGCTGACGACCGCGCGCCGCGACGGCGACGGATGGATCCTCGACGGAGCCAAACGGTGGATCGGCAACGCGACCTTCGCCGACCTGGTCGTCATCTGGGCCCGCGATGCCGAGTCCCAGCACGTGCTCGGCTTCGTCGTGGAGAAGGACACCCCCGGGTTCACCGCGACGAAGATCGAGAACAAGATGGCGCTGCGGATCGTGCAGAACGCCGACATCGTGCTCGACGGCTGCCGCGTTCCCGAGGCCAACCGTCTCCAGAACGCGAACTCGTTCAAGGACACCGCCAAGATCCTGCGCCAGACGCGCAGCGGGGTGGCCTGGCAGGCGGTGGGAGTGATGTTCGGCGCCTACGAGATCGCCCTGCAGTACGCGAAGGAGCGCGAGCAGTTCGGGCGCCCCATCGCAGGCTTCCAGCTCGTGCAGGACCTGCTGGTGAAGATGCTCGGCAACGCCACGGCATCGTGCGGGATGGTGACGCGCCTGGCCCAGTTGCAGGACGCCGGGGTCTACCGGGACGAGCAGTCCGCACTGGCGAAGGCCCAGTGCACCGTGCGGATGCGCGAGAACGTCGGCTGGGCGCGGGAACTGATGGCCGGCAACGGCATCGTCCTCGACTACAAGATCGGCCGCTTCGTCGCCGACGCGGAGGCCCTCTACTCGTACGAGGGCACGCGGGAGATCCAGACCCTCATCGTCGGGCGTGCCGTGACCGGCGGCCTGAGCGCCTTCGTGAGGTGACGGCGATGACCACCGAATCCGTCTTCACCGGCCTGAAGGTCCTCGACGCCTCCAGCTTCATCGCGGGGCCGGCCGCGGCCACCGTGCTCTCCGACTTCGGGGCGGACGTCATCAAGATCGAGCCGCCGGGCAAGGGCGACCCCCAGCGGCGGCTGAGTTCGGTGCCGCCCAGTCCCCGGGCCGAGGCCAACTACAGCTGGCACCTCGCCAACCGCAACAAGCGCGGCATGGTGATCGACCTCAAGTCCCCGGCAGCCACCGAGATCCTCAGACGGCTCGTCCGGTGGGCCGACGTGGTGATCACCAACTTCCCGCACGGCACGCGCGAGAAGCTGCACCTCGGCTACGAAGAGGTCTCGGGCTGGAACCCGGCAGTCGTCTACGCCGACATCACGGGCTTCGGAGATGCCGGCCCCGACGCCGGGCGGCCGGGCTTCGACCTGACCGCCGCATGGTCGCGCAGCGGACTGCTGGCCTCCACCCGGGACGCGGGAGCCCCGCCGACGGTGCCGGTCTGGGGCAGCGGCGACTACATGTCGGCGATCGCGATCTACGCGGCGGTCGTGACCGCCCTGTACCGCCGCGAGCGGACGGGACAAGGGGCCAGCGTGGGGACGTCGCTGCTCGCCGCGGGCGTCTGGGCCACCGGGACACTCGTGGCCGGCGCGCTGGCCGGTGGCACGCCGTTCCAGCTGCACGACCGGCAGGCGCCGGCCAACCCGCTGACCAACCCGTACCGGACCGCGGACGACGAGTGGTTCATGCTGGTCGCCTCACCGCCGCACTGGCCGGGACTGACCCGGGCCATCGGGCACCCCGAGCTGCTGGAGGATCCCCGCTTCGCGGACGTCGAGGCCATCGTCAGGAACTCCGCCGCGCTGGCCGAGCTGCTCGACGCCGAGTTCCGCTCACGGCCCTTCGCACACTGGAAGGAGGCCCTGACCCGGGAGCGCGTCACCCACAGCCTCATCCAGACGCCGGAGGAGGCCGCGCAGGACCCGCAGCTGCGCGCCAACGACATCGTCGTGCCGCTGGAAGGCGTCCGGGGGCTGGAATACACCGTCAACAGCCCGGTCAACCTGCGAGGCGTCGCGAAGGTCCCGGCGAAGCGGGCTCCGGACCTGGGCGAACACAACGACGAGATCCTCACCGAGCTGGGATTCAGCCCCGCCGACATCGCCGGGCTGCGCACCCGGGGCGCGATCCCCGGCCCGACGGATGCGGACGCCACGGGATGAGCACGGCGCCCGGACCGGCCGGCACGGTGCTCCGCCGACGCCGCGACGAGGGTGATCGACGACGTCGGTCGCTCGGCGGCAGGGGCCGCGTTCAGCCGTCCCCGGTCCGCGGGCCGTCGCTGCGCACCGCGCAACCGGCTGTCCCCCGGAACAGCGGCCGCCGCACCGGTGGGTGCGGATGCCGGCTGCGCCGGGGGACAGCGGTGTACCTGGGTCGGGGACTCAGCCCCTGACCTGCTCGCTGTCCAGCGTCGCCCCGGCGTCTCGCTGACTCGGGATGGCCGCGAGCGCCCGCACCGCCATGCCCGACCGGTGCTCGTCGGCCTCCGCGCACAGCGCACGGGCCGCGTCGTTGAAGCGGACGACGGACGGCGGGTCGGAGGGGCCCAGCAGGTGCAGCTTCAGCTCGGTGCGGGCCTCGGCGTAGGTGTCCTTCTCGGGGTGGCGCACGGACTCCAGCAGGGCCGGTATCCCGGAGGCGTCCGGAGTGAGGACGGCGCCTGCCCGAACCGTCGGGAAGGTGTTGCGGAAGTCCTGCTCGGGAAGGCCGCTGGTGTTGGCGACGGCGTAGGGCTTCTCGCTCTCCAGATAGTCGGAGATGACGCTGGAGACATCGCTGATCAGCACGTCGGCCGCGTTGAAGCAGGCGTAGACGGTCGGCCGCGCCCCGGTGACGACCCGGTGCTCCCACGCGGGGAACGAGGCCCAGTACGCGGCCTCCCAGGCGGCGGTCGCGTCGGCCACGGCTGCGGCCCGGCCGGGTTCCGGCACCGTCTGGAGCAGCATCCGCTCCGCGTCGTCCGCGCCCGCCCGGAAGGAGGACGTGGTCAGGCGGTCGAGATCGGCGGTCCGGCCGGCCAGCTCCGCCGCCGTGGAGGGCGCGGGCCGCTCGGCGGAGGGGTCCGCGGCACGCAGGGCGTTCGCGGCGTGGATCATCTCCTGGATCCGGGCGTTCGCGGCTGCAGCCCGGGGAACGACCGAGCCGGTCAGCGGGTGCGGCTTGTAGAGGAGCCGGACGCCCGGATCGGCCAGGAGGGTGCGGACGATGTTCTCGCCGGCCTCGATGATCGAGGTGTTGCCCGGGTTGCCGTCCCACCCCTCCCACGTGGGGGCGTAGAGAACAGTGGTGTACCGGCTCGTGGGCGCACCGGCATAGGGCTCGATCACGTCCAGCTGCGGGCGGCCGATCTCCACCACGTCCCTGTCGTCGACACCCACGGCCGCCAGGGCGTACCGCCGACGCGCAGCCGGACCGGCCACCCACACCTCGTCGTACGCCTTCGCGTACGGATTGCAGCTGGACAGCTTGTCGCTCTCGCCGTGGTTGACGAACGCGTGCTTGATGGTGGGGATCCGCAGCACCTGCGAGGTCTTCCCCGAGTTCGACGGGTGGATCAGCATCTTCAGCGTGGACTGCTCCAGCCGCATCAGGTCGGCGACCTTCGGCAGACACACGATCGGGATGTCGGTGGACGCGATCTTCCTCACCATGAAGCGCTCGCGCAGCACGATCAGCGGGCGCCCCTCCAGCCGGGCCAGCGGCTCCAGCCACATGTTCGCCTGGTAGGCCGAGCTCGTGCCGCCGGAGAAGTACATGCCCACCGTCGGCCGGTACTCGGCGAGCCACGCCTCGAACCACTCCAGCGCCTGCTCGCTGGTCACCGGCCTGCGTCCGGGCAGCAGCCGCAGCGTCAGCATGCCGACGGCCACCACCGCGACGGCGGCGGACAGGGCGATTCCCGCGGCGGCCCACCAGGCCGAGGCGCCCGTCGCGGTGGTCAGCAGTCCGGCCGTCGAGGGCAGACCGAAGACGAGGAGCCGCTGCCCGGGCCGATGCATCAGCAGCGCCGGGGGAGCGGGGCTCAGCCGCAGCGCCGAGGCGTCGATGTTCCGGGTCACCACGGGCAGGGTGCGGGTGCGGCGTACGAGGATCGCAACCGCCTGGCATGCGAAGTGCAGGGCGTAGAAGAGCAGCAGACCGCAGACGAGGGACAGGTACTTCGTCTCGTAGTCCTGCTCCTCGATGCGGATCAGGCCGGTCACCATCAGAAGGTCCCGGACGACCTGGCGCACGAAGACGGTCGCGTGCAGCTTCCCGAGGGCAGTGGCCATGCCCCGCTGCCACCGGTGCAGCGCGAAGTCCGCCGCCAGCCCGCCGGCGGTGGCCGCCACCAGGAGGGGGACGCTCGGAAGGAAGGCACCCGCTGCCTGGACGGCGAACGACAGGGCGAGCACCGTGGGCAGAAGGAGGCGTGCCGCTGCGGTCAGCAACCGAGCGGGCAGGGGCGATGGTGACACTTCGCGGGCTCCAGGCAACTCAACATCCCCGAGCACGGACTTGCTGCTGGCGCGATCAGACGGCGCGGGCCGGAAGCCGACACGTACGGATGTTCTCTTTTCAAGAAGGTGGTCGGACTTTACATGCACCGCCGCGTGCTTGGCACTAGGGGTGACCTGGAACGGAGGGGGCGGAATGCTCCCGGCCGCTTCGAGCCGGCGCTCGGTCCCACGGCGCCCCCCACGGTCCGCGGCGGTGCGACGGAGCCTCCGCCCACGCCTGCTGGATGTGTGCGAAAAGGGCGAGGCGGAAGTCACCTCGACACATGTGCTCCAGTGCGTACTCATTTGAGCAGCTCTCGGAATCCGCCTGATCGAGGCCGGAGGCACAACGGTAGATAGCGCCCCGTTACGGGACAGCCCTCAGCCGGCATCCAGGGCGGCCACTGGGCCGGCCACCGTTACGGTATTGAGAACGAACGCGACAACCGCGCCGGCCGCCACGGTCCGGCGCCTCTCCCGCGGGGTCACCGTCACATCCGTCGTGCCGGACGTCGTCATGACAGAGAAGGCCACAGCTGCGGCACCGGTTCCGCACTCGGCCTTGCCGCGGACCAGGTCGTCGGCGGGCCGGCCGAAGGCCCACATCCGGTCGGTCGCCGGCCGGGACACCCGTCATCGCGCGGCTCCCTCGACGTTCTTGCCCGCCGTGATGTGGTCGGCCGCCTTCTCCGCGGCCATGATCGTGGGCGCGTTGGTGTTCCCGCGCGGCACCGTCGGGAAGACCGAGGCGTCGACGACCCGCAGGCCCGTCACCCCGAACACGCGCAGCTCGGGGTCGACCACCGTGCCGATGCCACAGGTCGACGTCGGGTGGTACAGCGTGTGGCCGGAGCGCTGGGCCCAGGCGAGCAGGTCCGCGTCGGAGTCCGAAGCCTCCGGTGTGTCGGCGTACGGCCCCGTGACGACGGCGGCCATCGCCCGCTGCGCCGCGATCTCCAGGGCGATCCGGATGCCGGCGACGATGCAGTCCCGGTCCTCGGGCGTCGTCAGGTAGTTGTGCACGATGCGGGGCGCGGCGTCCGGGCGCGCGGAGCGCAGGGTCACCGCGCCGCGGCCGGCCGGGGCGAGCACGCACGGGCCGAAGGAGAGGCCGTGCTCGGTGGCGGCTTCGAGGCCCTCCTGGCGGTAGAGCACGGGAGCGGCGTGGAACTGCAGGTCCGGGGCGTCCAGGCCGTCGCGGCTGCCGAAGAAGCCGCCCGTCTCGCCGATGTTGGAGGTCAGCGGGCCGCGTCCCTCGTTCTGCAGCAGCGCGGCGTTCTCCGGGCTTGCCGCGCCGATCAGCGACTCGGTGTGGGTGCGGAAGTTCAGCAGTGTCATGTAGTGGTCCTGCAGGCCCTGGCCGACCGGCAGATCGTGGACGACGTCGATGCCCAAGGCGGACAGGGCGGCGGCGGGCCCGACCCCGGACAGCATCAGCAGCTTCGGGGACTCGTAGGTGCCCGCTGACAGGATCACCTCGCGCTCGGCGCGGACGAGCTCGACGGTGCCGCCCCGCTCCGCCTCCACACCCGTCGCCCGGCCCCCCTCGATCACCACGCGGTGGGCACGGGCCGAGGAGAGCACGGTGAGGTTCGGCCGTCCGAGGGCGGGGTGCAGATAGGCGACGGCCGTGCTGCAGCGCAGGCCGGCGCGCTGCGTGAGCTGGTAGCGCCCGACCCCGAACTGGCTCTCGCCGTTGAAGTCGTCGTTCGCCTTGTGCCCGGCCTGCTCGGCGGCCTGCACGAAGGCCGCGCACAGCGGGTGCCGGGACCTGCCGTCGCTGACGGTCAGCGGCCCGCCCACACCGTGGAACGCGTCCTCGCCGCGCTCGTTGTCCTCGGCGCGCCGGAAGTACGGCAGCACGTCGGCGTAGCCCCAGCCCGCGGCCCCGGCGGCGGCCCAGCCGTCGTAGTCGGCGCGGTTGCCGCGGATGTAGATCATTGCGTTCATCGAGCTGCAGCCGCCGAACATCCTGCCGCGGGGCAGGTAGGTCCGCCGCCCGCCGATCCCCGGCTCGGGGTCGGAGTCCAGGTCCCAGTCGAGGCCGGACTTGAAGAGCTGGGGGAAGGCGGCGGGGATGTGGATCTCCTGTGCGGTGTCCGGGCCGCCCGCCTCGATCAACGCCACGCGGACGCCGGGGTCTTCCGACAGGCGCGCCGCCAGCACGGAGCCCGCGGATCCGGCGCCGACGATGACGTAGTCGTACATGCTCATCCCATCCCCTTCGATCGAAAGACGCTACTGAAGAGGCAAGAGCCGAAAGGGTGCTCCTGCAAAGGCCGTTTCACGCCTGCGTCGGGCGAAAGGCGCTTTCACGCCTGCGTCGGACGGAGGACGCGAGCGCCGACTACGGCCGCCGGGGCGGACGGGAGGGTCGGCGTGGCGACGTGGCCGGGGGCGAGCGCCCGGGGCCGGGGCCACCAGAAGGGCGACGCCGTCGGTCGGCACTTCGGCCGTGCATCCGCTCCGTCGGCGTCCTTCGGCCTTGAGGAATCCTTTGACCGTGCTTGGCGGGCAGGCGGTTGTCCTTGCTGTTCGCGACTTGTGAACATACTGGAGTTTGATCATTGATCAGGGTTGAAAGGCCGCTCTGCGGCGGGGACTTGATGGTGGACGAGCCAGGAAAGACGCCGGGTGCACGGGGCGGCACCGGGGCAGTGCGGCGAGCCGAGCGCGACGACGGGCACCGCACAGGATCCGTCGGCCGTTCATCCGATACGGCGAGGAAGTCACCTTGGCGGCGGATATGGGCGAGACTTAAAACAGACGAGGGTGAACTGATGTATACGATGGAGCAAGCAGAGCGGCTGGCGGCAGAATTTGTCCGGCAGATGTCCGTTGGTTGGGACAATGAGGTTGCTCTGTTTGAAGAGGATGAAATGGGGGCGAAGAGGGGTGAGTTCTTCTACTTCGCTTTTCAGTCCACGAAGTATATAGCCACCAGGGATGACAAGTACTTCCTGTACGGGCCTTGTCAGATTTCGGTGCACGGTGTAACTGGCGAATGCCGAGTGCTCAGTATTCAGGAATCATTCGCGGTAAACCCGTTCGGCCGTCGGACATGACAGGCGACGTGACGGGGATCTCGGTGCGAGTCCGGGCTGCCGATCCCTATTCTGGTCCCCGTTGATAGGGTGTGAGAACAGCCCTTGACCTGCAAGAACGCAGGCAGGGAGCCTAGTTTGGGGAGTACGCCAATGCTGCGCACCATGTTCAAGTCCAAGATCCACCGCGCCACCGTCACCCAGGCCGACCTGCACTACGTGGGATCGGTGACCATCGACGCCGACCTGCTGGACGCCGCCGACCTGCTTCCCGGCGAGCTGGTCCACATCGTCGACATCACCAACGGCGCCCGTCTGGAGACGTACGTCATCGAGGGCGAACGCGGCTCCGGTGTGATCGGGATCAACGGGGCGGCCGCCCACCTCGTACATCCGGGCGACCTGGTGATCATCATCAGCTACGCTCAGGTCACGGACGCCGAGGCGCGGGCGCTCAGGCCGAGTGTCGTGCACGTGGACGCCGCCAACCGGATCGTCGCACTCGGTGCCGACCCGTCCGAGCCGGTTCCCGGTTCGGACCAGGAGCGCAGCCCGCAGGCCGCATCGGCCTGAGTGGCGGACCACGACCAGGAGCGTGCGTGCCATGAGCGACATCGAGATCCGTGACGACCGGGCGGCGGGCCGCCTGGAGGCCGTCGGCGAGGGCGAAGTGGTCGGTCACATCGAGTACTTCGTCCTCGAATCACCCGCGCGCGCCCTGGTCCCGGTCCACACCATCGTGGAGCCCGCCCACGAGGGCAAGGGCATCGCCGGATCCCTGGCCCGTGAGCTGTACGCCGTCGCCGAGCGCGAGGGCATCCCGGTCGCCCCGCTGTGCCCGTACGTCGTCAAGTGGGCCGAACGCCACCCCGCCGTGGCCCCGGCGGCCGACCCGGAGCTGCTCGCGGCCGCGAAGGACTGGCTGCGCGCCCACCCGGGACGGTTCTGACCCCCGTCCCGAAACCGGCTGCGGGCCCGGGACGGTCCGGGACGCGTGAACCGGTGGTGCGGGCCTTGGACGCGCGCAGAGGTGAGTGGCCGGGCGACGCCCGGGTACGCGGGGAGTAGTCCAGAGGCGACGTTTCCAGCGAGCGCCCGGAGGCCAGCCATGACGACCCCGTACCCCGACCCAGCCTCCCCGGGCCCACCACCGGCCCCGGGCCCCACCCCGCCGGACCCCTACCCCAGCCCGGTCCCGCCTCCGGAACCGGGCCCGGGTCCGGATCCGGAGCCCCCGCCACCTCCTGCGCCCCCCGCGCCGCCCCCGGCCCCGCCGGAACCCTCACCGTCCCCCATCCCGCCGGGCCCCGAACCCGTCCCGAACCCGGAACCGGGCCCACCCCTCACCTGAAGACAACGGGCGGGCCCAGCGCCCCCGAGGGGCGGGGGGGAACTGCGCGACCGGCCACAACGGGCCGGTACGCGCGACACGACCATCCCCCTGCCCGCTCAGGCACACAGGACCCTGCCCGCTCAGGCACACAGAACCCCGCCCGCTCAGGCACACAGATCGAACCGGCCCTCAGGCCGAAACCTCCGTCCGGTCCCCACCCCACAGCGTGTGGAACGCGCCCTCCCGGTCCACCCGCCGGTACGTGTGGGCCCCGAAGAAGTCCCGCTGCCCCTGTGTGAGCGCCGCAGGCAGCCGCTCCGCCCGCAACGCGTCGTAGTACGCGAGCGCCGCCGCGAAGCCCGGGGTCGGCACCCCCTGCCGCGTCGCCGCGACCAGCACCTCGCGCCAGTCGTCCTGCGCGGCGGCGATCTCCTGCGCGAACGTCTCGTCCGACAGCAGGCTGGGCAGGTCGGCGCGGGCGTCGTACGCGGCGCGGATGCGGTCCAGGAAGGCCGCCCGGATGATGCAGCCGCCGCGCCAGATCGCGGAGACGGCACCGAGGTCGATGTCCCAGCCGTACTCCTCGCTGCCCGCGGCGATCTCGTGGAAGCCCTGCGTGTACGACACGATCTTCGAGGCGTACAGCGCCTGCTCCACGCGGTCGGCGAACGCGGACGCCTCCGACTCGCTCAGCGCGGTCGGCTTCGGCCCCGCCAGGTCCCCAGAAGCCGCCCGCAGCGCCGCGTGCCCGGACAGCGACCGGGCGAAGACGGCCTCGGCGATGCCCGACACCGGCACACCCAGATCCAGCGCGATCTGCACCGTCCAGCGGCCGGTGCCCTTCTGCTCGGCCTGGTCCACCACCACGTCCACGAACGGCTTGCCGGTCGCCGCGTCCACGTGGGACAGCACCTCGGCGGTGATCTCGATCAGATAGGAGTCCAGGCGCCCGGTGTTCCAGGTGCGGAAGATGTCCGCGATCTGCGCGGGGGAGTACCCGGCGACGTCCCGCAGCAGCTGGTACGCCTCGCCGATCAGCTGCATGTCGGCGTACTCGATGCCGTTGTGCACCATCTTCACGAAGTGACCGGCGCCGTCGGGGCCCACGTGCGTCACGCACGGCGCGCTGTCGGCCGCCTTCGCGGAGATCTTCTCCAGCATCGGGCCGAGGGAGTCGTAGGACTCCTTCGGCCCGCCAGGCATGATGCTCGGCCCGTGCAGCGCGCCCTCCTCACCGCCGGAGACGCCCATGCCGACGAAGTGGATGCCCTGCTCGCGCAGTGCCTTCTCCCGGCGGCGGGTGTCCGCGAAGTGCGCGTTGCCCCCGTCGATGATCATGTCGCCGGGCTCCAGGAGCGGGGCGAACTCCTCGATCACCGCATCCGTCGGACCACCGGCCTTGACCATGACGACCAGGCGGCGCGGCCGCTCCAGCGCCGCCACGAACTCCTCGGCGGTCTCGGCCGCGATGAAGTCGCCCTCCGTGCCGAACTCCTCCACCAGAGCCTTCGTCCGCGACACCGTGCGGTTGTGCACGGCGACCGTGTAGCCGTTGCGCGCGAAGTTCCGGGCGAGGTTGCGGCCCATGACCGCGAGACCCGTGACGCCGATCTGCGCTGAAGTGCTCATACCGCCTGCTCCCTAGCTGCCTCGTGACTACGGCTCCGTCAGTACGGGCCCTCGCCCATCCTGACGTGCCGCTACGGCGAGCGCACATCCGACCCGCCACGTTTGATTACGCACGGAACGCGCCGGTGCCTCAGCGCGCCCCGGCGCACACCGCCGACCCCGCCAAGGAAGGCCCGTTCTCGGCCACTTGGGTGGCACAGGAGGCCGATTTGCCGTCTTGTCATGGCCTGTTCGCGGCGCATACTTTTGCCGCTCCTGACGCATGTCGAGGGGATTTCGGACATGGCCGTACGCGGCCGGCATCGCCGGTACCAGCCGAACAGGATCAACCGCGCCTCACTCACCGTCACGGCGGGCGGCGCCGGCCTCGCGATCCCTCTGGTCGCCGTCGGCAGCGCCGACGCGGCCGACGCCTCCACCTGGAACAAGGTCGCGGCCTGTGAGTCCAGCGGCAACTGGAGCATCAACACCGGCAACGGCTACTACGGCGGGCTGCAGTTCACCCGGTCCACCTGGGAGGCCTACGGCGGCACCCGGTACGCGGCGCGCGCCGACCTCGCCTCCAGGGACCAGCAGATGGCCGTCGCCGAGAAGGTCCTCGACGGGCAGGGCCCCGGCGCCTGGCCGGTGTGCTCGGTACGCGCCGGGCTGACCCGGGGCGGCGGCGCGCCCGACATCCACACCGACAACGCCACGACCCACCCGGTCAGGACCTCGTCCGTGCGGGACGTGCAGCCGCACACCACACCGCAGTCCCGCGCCGGCCGGGCCGAGATGTACACGGTCGTGCACGGCGACACCCTCTCCGGCATCGCAGGCGAGCAGCACGTCCAGGGCGGCTGGCGGCGGCTGTACGCGGGCAACCGCACCACCATCGGGTCCGACCCCGACCTGATACTGCCGGGCCAGCGGCTCAGCCTGCACGGGACCGCCTCCCCGTCGTCCGACACGCACACAGGACACCCCGACACCAGGGCCAAGTCCCCGAAGAGGAAAGCCCCTTCGGAGAAGAAGGCGCCCGCGCCGAAGAGGACCTCGACGCACCACACGTCACCCGGCGTCCACGCGCTCGTCGCGCCGGTGACCGCCTCCATCGGCACCGGCTACCACGAGGCGGGGTCGCACTGGTCGAAGGGCTACCACACCGGGGTCGACTTCCTCGTGCCGACCGGCACCTCCGTCCATGCGGCAGCGGCCGGGCACGTGGTGGACGCGGGCTGGGGCGGCTCCTACGGATATCAGGTGGTGATCCGGCACGCCGACGGGCGCTACACCCAGTACGGGCACCTGTCGGCCATCTCCGTACGGGTCGGGCAGAGCGTGTCGACGGGCCAGCGCATCGGCCGGTCCGGGGCCACCGGAAACGTCACGGGCCCGCATCTGCACTTCGAGGTGCGGACGGGGCCCGGCTTCGGTACGGACGTCGACCCGCTCGCCTATCTGCGGGCCGGCGGCGTCAGGATCTGACCCGCGCGTGCTGCCGGTCCGGGACCGGCAGCACCACGTGGAAGCTCGCGGACAGCGGCAGATACGGCATCGGAAGGGCGCAGAGGGCCGGCGGTGAGCCACCTTCGCCCTCCGCCGCGCCGCTGCCGTCGGGGGCCGGAGCGAACACGTCCTCCAGGGCTTCCTCCAGGGCGGTGCCGTCCGCGGCACGCATGTCCTCGAGACTGTGCCCGTCCCGTAGGAGCGCATCGTCGCGACCGTGCCCGTCCCGTAGGAGCGCATCGTCCAGACCCTGGCCGTCCCGTACGAGCGCATCGCCCAGGCCGAGCCCGTCCGGCACGACCACGTCCTTCGAGACGGTCTCGGGCGGGGAATCGGCAGCCCCCCCGACCCGCTCGTCCGGCTCCGCCGCCGCACGCTGCTGGGGCAGGGTCACGACCACCTCGCGGGCTTCGCCCAACGCGGTCTGCGGAACCGGCTCGGCAGCCGGAGCGTCCTCCAGCCGCTCCGTCGTCAGCAGGATCAGACCGCCGCCGGCCACCACGCCGCAGCCCAGCGCGAGCACGGTGCCCGTGGTGCCGTAGCTGAACGTCTCACCGAACATCAGGATGCCGACCGCGGCGGCCAGCACCGGGTTGACCACCGTCAGCGTGGCCAGCGGCGCGGCGAGACCACCGCCGCGGTAGGAGGCCTGGGAGAGCAGGACGCCGACGGCCGCGAACACACCTATGACGGCGAGGGAGGGCACCTCCGCGAGGCTGATCCCGTTGTCCCAGTCGACCGCGACGGTCTTGGTGAACACCGACGACATGCCGAACGCTATGCCGGAGCCGGTGGCGAGCAGCACGCTGCGCACGGCGGGGTGCCGGTGCGCGGCCCGTCCCGCGATCATCAGGGCCACCACCGCACCGCCGGTGACCAGCGCGACGGCCACCCGGTGAGCCCCGTCGAGGGAGTGCGTGTCGGACGAGCCGACCAGGGACAGCAGCCCGGCGAGGCCCACCGTGGCCATGATCGCGCCCCGCCAGGCGGTGGCCCCGGCCCTGCGGCCGACGAACAGCGCCGCCATGGGCAGGGCGAACACGATGGTCAGCGCGCCCAGCGGCTGGACCAGGCTGAGCGGGCCGTAGGCCAGCGCCACGACGTGCAGCACGCCGCCGAGCCCGTTCAGCGCCAGTCCCGCCCACCAGCCCGCCCGGCGCAGCGGCATGTACGACCCGTCGGGGCAGGACACCGCTACCTGCTCCTGCACGATCGCCCCGCCCGCGTACGTGACGGCGGAGACGAACGACAGCAGCACGGACAACGCGAGGGCGCTCATCGGCCATTCCTCTGCGTGCGGCGGGCCCTGTGGGCCCGGTGCGGCGTACGGTCGGCGTTCATAGCGAACACTCTGCCCGCTCGGGTCCCTCCCGTCGTCGTACCTGAGCACGCAATGGGTCCTACTACCGATGGAGTACGCCATCCCCACGATCATCCCCAAGGGGGGCGTCAGCGGATGGAGACCCCGACTCCCGGGCCAAGGCGGCGCCTGGTACTAGTGCTTGTCGTGGACCTCGACCCTCATCTCGCCGCGCTCCGCCCGCTCGGCGGCTTCTTCGTCCTGCTCACGACCGGAGCCACGGCGGCGCCCGCCTGCTCAGCCCTGCCGACCCTCGCGCAGACCTATGGAACGGCGCCGTCGGATGTCCACCGCAACGCGCTCGCTGTCCGAGTGGCCACGGTCGGGGACCGTCTGCGCGCTCCTGAGCCGAGGGTTTCCGCCTCCATCAGCCAGCAGGGCCTCGCCGCCCGCCTGTGGTCCGTGGCCCTGGGCTGCGCCGCCGTGTACGGCCGGGTGCCGGACCTGGACCCCCGGCTGCTGCGCTGGGACGCCACCGCCACCGCTCCCGACGACCTGTGGCTGATCGAGGTGCACCCGCTGGCCGGGGACGCCGGGACGCTCGCGGACACCGTGCTGCACGGCCATCTGGAACCCCTAGGGGAAGCCCTGAGAGCCCGCTACGGCGTCGCCGCCGGTCTGCTGTGGGGCAACGCCGGCTCGGCGCTGGCCGGCGCGGCCCGCGAACTGGACCGCTGGGCACGTGCGACGGGCCGTGGCGAGGTGGCGGACCGGGCCCGCGCCCTCACGGACGCACTCCTCGCCCATCCGCTCCTGCGCACCACCGGCACCCGCACCGGCACGGCCTTCCGCCGCCGCAGCTGCTGCCTGTACTACCGCGTCCCCGGCGGCGGAGTCTGCGGCGACTGCTGCTTCACCCGTCCGCCGCGCTCTTCCCCGGGCGCCGCATCTGGGTGACCATGAAGGGAACCTGCCACCGGTACAAGGGGGTTGTCGGGTGCGAGTGGGACTGCTGACCCGGGAGTACCCCCCGGACGTGTACGGCGGCGCGGGCGTCCATGTGGAGTTCCTCGCCCGGGAGCTGAACTCCCTGGTGGACCTGGAGGTGCACTGCTGGGGCGAGGGCCGCGGCGTCGGCGTCAGACGCCACCGCCCCTGGACCGCCCTCGACGGCTCCAACGACGCGCTGCGCACCTTCTCCGTGGACCTCTCCATCGCCGCCGCCCTCGAAGGCCGCGACCTCGTCCACTCCCACACCTGGTACGCCAATCTCGCCGGCCACCTCGCCAAACTCCTGTACGGGATCCCGCACGTGGTCACCGCCCACTCGCTGGAGCCGCTGCGCCCCTGGAAGGCCGAGCAACTGGGCGGCGGATACGCCCTGTCGAGCTGGACCGAGCGCACCGCGATCGAGGCCGCGGACGCCGTGATCGCCGTGTCGGGGGCCATGCGCGAGGACGTCCTCGCCTGCTATCCGGCGCTGGACCCGGTCAGGGTGCACGTCGTGCACAACGGCATCGACACGACCCTGTACCGGCCGCACCGCGGCACCGACGTCCTCACCCGGACCGGACTCGACCCCGCCCGCCCGTACGTCCTGTTCGTCGGCCGGATCACCCGGCAGAAGGGCGTGCCCCAGCTGCTGCGCGCGGTCCGGGACATCGACCCGGCCGCGCAGGTCGTGCTGTGCGCGGGAACCCCCGACACCGAGGAGATCGACCGCGAGTTCCGCGAGCTGTACGCGGATCTGAGCCGGGTCCGTGCGGGCGTGTTCTGGATCCCGCAGATGCTGCCGCGCGCGGACGTGATCCAACTGCTCACGCACGCCGCCGTGTTCGTCTGCCCGTCGGTGTACGAGCCCCTCGGCATCGTCAACCTGGAGGCCATGGCGTGCGGCACCCCCGTGGTCGCCTCCCGGGTCGGCGGCATCCCCGAGGTGGTGGAGGACGGCAGGACGGGCCTCCTCATCGACGTGGACGACGGCTTCGAGGAGGGCCTCGCACGGGCGCTGGACACCGTCCTCGGCGACCGGGAGACGGCCCGGCGGATGGGGGAGGCGGGACGCGAGCGCGCAGTGGGCGAGTTCGGCTGGGACGCGGTGGCCCGGCGCACCGCCGGGCTCTACGAGGAGATCCTCAAGCAGGCTTAGTCCGGTCTGCTCGGGGCAGCCATGGTTCAACCAGGGTGAGGGGAGCGGCCATGCGTCGTGGGGGACCTTCGGTGCTCGGGATCGTTCTGGCGGGCGGGGAGGGCAAGCGCCTGATGCCGCTCACCGCGGACCGCGCCAAACCGGCCGTCACCTTCGGCGGCACCTACCGGCTCGTCGACTTCGTGCTGTCCAACCTCGTCAACGCCGACGTCCTGCGCATCTGCGTGCTGACCCAGTACAAGTCCCATTCGCTGGACCGGCACATCACCACCACCTGGCGGATGTCCAGCCTGCTCGGCAACTACGTCACCCCGGTCCCCGCCCAGCAGCGCCTCGGCCCGCGCTGGTACCTGGGCAGCGCCGACGCGATCCTGCAGTCCCTGAACCTCGTGCACGACGAACAGCCCGAGTACGTGGCCGTGTTCGGCGCCGACCACGTCTACCGCATGGACCCGCGGCAGATGCTGCACCAGCACATCGAGGGCGGAGCGGGCGTGACGGTGGCCGGCATCCGCGTCCCGCGCGCCGAGTCCTCCTCCTTCGGGGTGATCACCCCGGGCCCGGACGGCCGCAGCGTCGAGCG
The DNA here is from genome assembly GCF_040642095.1 of Streptomyces sp. NPDC020362. Lineage (NCBI taxonomy): Bacteria > Bacillati > Actinomycetota > Actinomycetes > Kitasatosporales > Streptomycetaceae > Streptomyces > Streptomyces sp. NPDC020362. The sequence continues at coordinate 56,569 of NZ_JBFAET010000016.1, read as the reverse complement.
CTTCCTGGAGAAGCCGGCCGACCCTCCCGGTCTCGCGGACGACCCCGAGCGCGTGTTCGCCTCGATGGGCAATTACGTCTTCACCACCAAGGCGCTCATCGAGGCACTGCACCGGGACGCCGAGGACACCCGGTCCGTCCACGACATGGGCGGCTCGATCCTGCCCCAGCTGACCGGCCGCGGCGAGGCACAGCTGTACGACTTCAGCGAGAACCATGTGCCCGGCGAGACGACCCGAGACCAGGGCTACTGGCGGGACGTGGGCACCCTGGACGCCTACCACGAGGCCCACATGGACCTCATCGCCGAGCGCCCCGCGTTCAACCTCTACAACCGTCAGTGGCCGGTCTACACCCACTCCAACCAGCTCTCACCGGCCCGCTTCAACGCGGGCGGCATCGCGAGCGAGTCCATCATCAGCGCGGGCTGCCTGATCCGGGGCCAGGTCAGCAGGTCCGTGCTGTCGCCGGGCGTCCGGGTCGACCCGGGGGCGGTGGTGCAGGGCTCGGTGCTGCACGACAACGTGCGCATCGGCCGGGGAGCGGTCGTCCGCGGTGCCGTCCTGGACAAGAACGTCGAGGTGCCGCCCGGCGCGACCATCGGCGTCAACCCGGAGCGGGACGCCGCGCTGTACACCGTCTCCCGGGGCGGGGTGATCGCCCTGGGGAAGGGCCGGCGGGTGTCGTAGCGGGCCGGCCGCTGCCCTCGCCCGGGCGGCGGCCGACGCGACGCGCCGACACATTCCGCCCGGGATACCCGAGTTCGCCTCGTTCGCCCCGCACGATGCAGGCAACGATGTCGAACCTTCGGAGGTCATCCGCCATGAGAGGGACCCGGCGCACGCGGCTGTGCCTGGCCGGGGTGATGGCAGCGTCCGCGCTGATCGCCACCCCCACCGCACGGGCCGCCGAGCGGACCGACGGCCACCTCACCGACCTGGTCAACCCGTTCATCGGGAGCCAGAACGAGGGCAACACCTTCCCCGGCGCCGCCGTGCCCTTCGGCATGGTGCAGCTCTCCCCGGACACCGGGCACAGCACCGGCTACGACTACACGCAGAACCACATCCGCGGCTTCTCGCTGGTCCATCTCTCGGGCGTCGGCTGCCGGATCGGCGGCGACCTGCCCGTGCTGCCCACCACCGGCGACGTCACACAGACGGACTACGCGAAGTACGCCGCCGGATTCTCGCACCAGAACGAGGAGGCGAGCCCCGGCTACTACCGCGTCGGCCTGGACTCCGGCATCCGCGCCGAGCTGACCGCGACCGAGCGCACCGGTGTGCAGCGCTACACCTTTCCGGCCACGGACAAGGCCAATGTCCTGCTGAACGCGGTCCAGTCGCTGCACCAGGCGACCGGCAGCACGGTGGAGATCCTCGACGACCACACCGTGCGCACCGAGATCACCGGCCACGGATTCTGCCGTGACACCGGCCCCTACTCCGTCTACACCGTCACCCGCTTCAGCCGGCCCTTCACCGCGTACGGCACCTGGGCCGGCTCCAAGGTCACCCCCGGTGCCCGCACCGGGACCGGCGGCGCCTACGTCCGCTTCGACACGACGAAGGACCGTACCGTCGAGGCCACCACCGCCCTGTCGTACGTCGATGCACGCGGCGCCGCCGTCAACCTGCGCGCCGAGGGCGGCCGGTCCTTCGACGCCGCACGCGAGCAGGCCCGCGAGCAGTGGGAGCGGCGGCTCGCGGCCGTCCGCGTCGACGGCGGCGACCCGGCGCTGCGCCGCACGTTCTACTCCTCGCTGTACCGCTCGTTCCTCGCGCCCAACATCGGCAGTGACGCCGACGGCCGCTACACGGGCTGGGACCGCCGGGTCCACCGTGCGGAGCGGTTCACGTACTACCAGAACTGGTCCCTGTGGGACACCTACCGCACCCAGGCCCAGCTCCTCGCCCTGCTCGCGCCCCGTGAGGCACGGGACATGGCCCTGTCCGTGGTGAAGGTCGCCGAGGACGGCGGCTGGCTGCCCAAGTGGGGCTACGGCCCCGTCGAGACGAACATCATGAGCGGCGACCCGGTCACCCCGTTCCTGACCACCGCCTACCACATGGGCCTGCTCAAGGGCTTCGAGGAGCGGGCCTACCGGGTGCTGCGCGAGAACGCCGACGGGGTGCCGCCGGCCGCCTACCCGGGCATCGGCCGGGAGGCCAACGCCGAGTACATCGCGCACGGCTTCGCCCCCTACGACAAGGACCGCCCGTACGCCAAGATGGGCGACTCCGACTACCGGCACGGCGCCTCCGTCACCCTGGAGTACGCCCTCGCCGATGCCATGCTCGCCCAGATGGCACGCGGTCTCGGCCATGACGCCGACGCCGCCCGGTACGCCGCCCGGGCGCAGAACTACCGGAAGATCTTCGACCCCGCCACCGGCTTCTTCCGCGCCCGGGACGCCGCCGGCGCCTTCACCGGCTCGGCCGACCCGGCCCGCGGCATCGGCTTCCACGAGGGCACCGCCTGGCAGTACCAGTGGCTCGTCCCGCAGGACCTGCCCGGCATGGTCGGCCTGATCGGCGGCGAGCGCGCGGCCAACGACCGCCTGGACACCTTCTTCGCCTACGACCGGCTGCTGGCGGACCCGGGGAAGACGGCCCGCGAGGTGTGGGTGCACGGCGACGCGTACAACTACTACAACGCCGACAAGTACAACCCGATGAACGAGCCCGACCTCATCGCGCCGTACACCTATCTCTCCACCGGCCAGCCCTGGAAGACCACGGACGTCGTGCATGCGGCGCTGACCCTCTTCACCGACGGACCCACCGGCATGACCGGCAACGACGACCTCGGCACCATGTCCTCCTGGAACGTGCTGTCGTCGATCGGGCTCTTCCCGATCCAGCCCGGCTACGACACCTGGGGCCTGTCCACGCCGGTCTTCGACCGCGTCGACCTCACCCTGGACCGCCGCTTCTGGCCGGGCGGCCGGCTGACGGTCACCGCCCCGGGCACCTCGGCGAGCAACCGCTACGTCCAGGCCGTGCACACCGACGGGACCGCGCACACGCGGACCTATCTGACGACGGGTGCCCTGCGTTCCCTGGGCACCCTCGCCTTCACGGTCGGCTCGCGCCCGTCCGAGTGGGGTACGTCACCCCAGGCGGCACCCCCGGTCCTGAAGTGACCTCAGGAGTCTCATGAGTCCCGCCCCTTTCGCAGGGGCGGGTCTTAATCTGTCGTTAACTGTGCGTAACGTGATCGTACTTGACCGTAATCGGCTCGCACGCTTTGACTGTTGCACTGACACCTCCCCCGTCGTCGACGCGAGGCAAGCCCTTGACTTCCGACCTGCTCGCTCCTCTCGACCTGGCCTTCTGGAACATGGAGTCCGACCGGCACCCGATGCACCTCGGCGCGCTCGGCGTCTTCACCGCGCACTCGCCCACCGCGGGCGCCCACGCCGCCGATCTGCTCGCCGCCCGGGCTGCCGCCGTGCCCGGGCTGCGCATGCGCATCCGGGACGTCTGGCAGCCGCTCGCCTTCGGCGGCGCCGCCCGCGAGGACGACCCGGACTTCGACCCGCTCCACCACGTCCGGCTGCACGCCCCGACCGCCGACTTCCACGCGGTCGCCGGGAAGCTGATGGAGCGTCCGCTGGAGCGCGACCGCCCACCGTGGGAGGCGCACGTCCTGCCCGGCGAGGACGGAGTCTCCTTCGCCGTGCTGTTCAAGTTCCACCACGCCCTGGCCGACGGGCTGCGCGCGCTCAAGCTCGCCGCCGGCGTCCTCGACCCGGTCGACCTGCCCGAGCGCGGCCCGCGTGCCATCGAGCCGTCCCGCGGTCTGCTCTCCGACGTGCGCAGACTTCCCGGTCTGATCCCCCAGCTGGTCAAGGGCGCACTGTCCGACATGGGCCGCGCCCTGGACATCGGCGCATCGCTGGCCCGGTCGACCTTCGGCATGCGCCCCTCGTCCGCGCTGACCTCCGCGCCCACCGGCACCCGCCGCACGGCCGGCGTCGTCGTGGACATCGACGACGTGCACCGGGTCCGCAAGAGCGTCGGCGGCACCGTCAACGACGTCCTCATCGCCGTCGTCGCCGGTGCGCTGCGCCGCTGGCTGGACGAGCGCGGCGACGGCAGCGAGGGCGTGTCGCCCCGTGCCCTCATCCCCGTCTCGCGGCGCCGCCCGCGCTCCGCCCACCCACAGGGCAACCGGCTCTCCGGGTACCTGATACGGCTCCCGGTGGACGACCCCGACCCGCTGCGCCGCCTCGACACGGTCCGCACCGCGATGATCCGCAACAAGGACGCGGGACCCAACCGGGGAGCCGGTGCGGTCGCGCTGCTCGCCGACCATGTGCCCGCCCTCGGTCACCGGCTCGGCGGCCCGCTGGTCGGCCAGGCGGCCCGGCTCTGGTTCGACATCCTGGTCACCAGCGTGCCGCTGCCCGGATTCGGGCTGAGGCTCGGCGGCAACCAGCTCGCCGAGGTCTACCCGCTCGCCCCGCTCGCGCCCGGCCAGGCCCTGGCGGTCGCGATCTCGACGTACCGCGGCCGGGTCCACTACGGGCTCGTCGCCGACGCGCAGGCCGTGCCGGATCTCGATGTGTTCGCGCGCGCGGTGACGGCCGAGGTGCAGACGCTGATCACGGCCTGCCGGGCCTGAGCTGATCGGGTTTGGCCCAGGGGCCCGGTGCTCCGTAAAATTCCCCGTTCGAAAGCGGGCGCGAGTCGGAGCGCCGCGCGGGTGACCAGGGAAGCGGCAGCGCGATGACGGTGACAGAGGACGGCCCGACGGCCATGGACGAGGTCGAGTACGGCCCCGGCATCGACCCCGAGCGCCTGGCCGTCTGCCTCGGCGTGCTCGAGGAACTCGACACGCTGGAGGTCGACCACCCCGACGCCATCGCGGTGCGCCGGGCCACGGCCGGCGTCTACCGCACGGTCAAGCAGCGCCGCCGCCAGGAGCGCCGGGCCGCCAAGACCGCCCACGACAAGGCGGTCACCGAGGCCACCGCGACCGGTTCCGCCCAGCGCATCGACGACGAGACCGAGGGCATCCTGCCGTCGTCGATCACCGAGGCGGGCCGGATCGCGGGCATACTCCAGCGCCCCCGCTCCTGCTACACATGCAAGACCCGCTACGTCGAGGTCGACTACTTCTACCACCAGCTCTGTCCGGACTGCGCCCGCCTGAACCGCACCAAGCGCGACGCCCGAGCCGACCTGACCGGCAAGCGCGCGCTGCTCACCGGCGGCCGTGCCAAGATCGGCATGTACATCGCGCTGCGGCTGCTGCGTGACGGCGCCCACACGACCATCACCACGCGCTTCCCCAAGGACGCCATCCGCCGGTTCAAGGCCATGGACGACTCGGCGGACTGGATGCACCGGCTGGAGGTCGTCGGCATCGACCTGCGCGACCCGGCGCAGGCCGTGGCCCTGGCCGAGCGGGTCACCGAGGCCGGGCCCCTGGACATCCTGATCAACAACGCGACGCAGACCGTGCGCCGTCTGCCCTCCGCCTACGCGGCCCTGGTCGAGGGCGAGAGCGCCCCGCTGCCCGCCGGTGAGCTGCCCGCCCACCACGTCATCGGCGCCTTCAACTCCGGCGCCGTCGACGGCATCGCCGCGCTGCCCGTAGGCACCAGCGGCCTGGACGCGCAGAAGGTCGCCGACCTCGCGCTCGTCGCGGGCAACGCGAGCGTCGCCCGGCACCTCGACGGCACCGCCATCGACGCGGGCGGTCTCGTCCCCGACGTCGTGGACACCAACACCTGGGTGCAGACCATCGACCAGATCTCGCCGGTCGAGCTGCTGGAGACCCAGCTGTGCAACTACACGTCGCCGTTCATCCTGATCAGCGCCCTGCGCCCGGCGATGGCGGACGCCGCGAAGAAGGCCGCCAGCGGCCGTGCGTACGTCGTCAACGTCTCGGCGATGGAAGGCGTCTTCGGGCGCGGCTACAAGGGCGCCGGGCACCCGAACACCAACGCCGCGAAGGCGGCCATGAACATGGTCACGCGGACCAGCGCGCAGGAGATGTTCCAGACCGACGGCATCCTCATGACCTCGGTCGACACCGGCTGGATCACCGACGAGCGTCCGCACTACGACAAGCTGCGCCTGGCCGAGGCCGGCTTCCACGCGCCGCTCGACCTGGTGGACGGCGCGGCCCGCGTCTACGACCCGGTCGTGCGCGGCGAGGCGGGCGAGGACGTGTACGGCGTCTTCCTGAAGGACTACGAGCCCGGCAAGTGGTAGCGGCTCGCACCGGGCGTCGGCCGTCCGCATGACGCCCGGGACGGAGCAGCCCCGCTAGACGGCCCCGCGCCCCGGAAGGGGCGCGGGGCCGTGCGCCCGCAGGCGGTCGTGCACGGCGTACCCGGTCGCCGCGCGTGCGGCCCGCACCCGTGTCCCGCCGTCCACCAGCAGATCGGCGCCCGTGATCCAATCGGCCGCGTCCGAGGCGAGCCACACCACGGCCCGTGCCACGTCCTGCGGCTCCCCGATCCGCCCGAGCGGCAGCCCCGCGGCCACCTCCGCCTCGCCCGGCTCCCAGACGAACCGGGCCATCTCGGTGCGCACGAGTCCGGGGGAGACGGAGTTGACCCGCACCCGGGGAGCGAGTTCGCCCGCGAGCTGCCGGGTGAGATGCAGCAGGGCCGCCTTGGTGGTGCCGTAGGCGCCGACGTGGGGCCCGACATGCCCGGCACCCTCCGTGCACACGTTGACGACGACCCCGGCGTGCTCCCGCATCCACCCCCGCCAGGCGCACTGCACCAGCCGCAGCGGTGCCTCGACGTTGACCGCGAACGCCTCCCGCCACGCATCCGCGCCGGCCTCCATCAGGGCGCCGTAGGGGCGGTTGGTCGCGGCGTTGTTGACGAGGACGTCCAGCCGTCCGAACTCGCGCAGCACCAGATCGGTCAGCTCCTCGGGATGGCCCGGGCCCGCCACGTCCCCGGCCAGTCCGATCCCGCCCAGCGCGGCGGCCGTGCGCCGCACCTCGCCCGCGTCCCGCGCGGTCACGCACACCAGCGCACCGGCGGCCGCCAGCGCTCCGGCGACGGCGCGTCCGATCCCGCGCGTCCCACCGGTGACGACGGCCGCCCTGCCTTCGAGCCCGTACGACGAGGTCATCGCCGTACCGTCTCATGACGGGCCGTCAGACGACAGGGGTCCGGCCGAGCCCGCGCTCAGTCGACGGCGCCGAGTCGCGCGTTCCGGGCCGCGAGCAGCTCCAGTACGGTGCGCCAGTCCTCCAGCACCCCGGCGTCGAAGCGTGCCGTGCGGCCCTCCTCGGTGGCCTGGCGCAGGCGCAGCGCATCGTCCTCGGCGGGTCCGGCGGGGTGGGAGTCCCCGCGCACCAGCCGGAACACCCGCTCCCCGAGCAGCGGGCGCACCGCCTCGGCCGCGCTGCGCGCCCGCCCCGCCTCGTCGGCCGGGTGCAGCACCGGCCCGATCCCGTGGATCAGCCCCGCCACCTGGAGCTCCTTGTCGGCGGGGCGGCTGCGGCGCAGCAGCGCGGCGGTCCGCAGCGCGTGCTGGTGCCCTCCGGCGTAGAGCAGATCCATCAGCTCCTCGACGCTGCGCAGCTCCATGCGTCAGTCCTTCCGCGAGACAGCCGTTGCCGCCCGCCACCAGACCATGGCGACCTTGCGGCTCGGCCAACGGCACCTGAACTGCGCCGCCTAGGAGCGCAGGCCCTCCACTCGGACTCGAAGCCATGTTCGTACAAGTAGGCCGAGTGGGTGATTCGTCGGAAGAGGCGAGTGATGCGCTTTGTGGCAAATAGCGGCATATTGAAGGGCATTGGGGCGCTAAATGAAGCACATTAGTTACACCTTGTTTGCACTCCCTATCGAGCGGACGTGCGCTCATTTGGTTAATCTGGAATGGACGGACAGCAGTACGGGGTGCTACCCACGCCCACCGTCCGTCGCGGGGTGAGCCGGCCGACAACGGCCTGCTCCGACACGAGAAACCGGCGCCACCGCGTCCGAACAGGCCTTCCATGCAGACCCGAGCGGGCAACGAGTGCCGGAGCGCAGACCGTCCGGTACGCCCCGAAGGGGACCCGACACATAAGGAGTGCGCGGTGACACCGGAGAAGACGAATCGCGACGAACGCCCCAAGGAACGTACGGAGCGCAGGGGCCGCCGCCCCGGAGAACTCGGAATTCTCGACGTGTGGGCCCGGTCCGCCCCGATCCGCCTCGCGGGCTACGAGGACGACCTCGCCGAACCCCACATCCTGCCGAGCGTGGACTGACCCGTCGGCCGGACTGTCGCGATCGCCGCATGCATGGGCGTGACAGACTCACGCCCATGCTGATCAGAGAGGCCGCGGCCGACGACTGGCCGCGGATCTGGCCCTTCTGGCACCGGATCGTCGCCGCCGCCGAGACCTACGCCTGGGACCCCGAGACGTCGCAGGAGGCGGCCCGGGCCCTGTGGATGAGTCCCCCCAAGCGCGTCTACGTGGCCGAGGACCCCGCCGGGACCGTGGTCGGCTCGGCCTACCTCACCCCCAACTACGGCGGCCCCGCCGCGGGCGTCGCCAACGCGGGCTTCATGGTCGACCCCGACCGGACCGGCCAGGGCATCGGACGGGCCCTCGCCGAGCACCTCCTCGCCGAGGCGAAGAGCCACGGCTACCGCGCGATGGTCTTCAATGCCGTGGTGGAGACGAACCCCGCGGTCGGCCTGTGGACCTCCCTCGGCTTCACCGTCCTCGGCACGGTCCCGGACGCCTACGACCATCCCCGCCACGGCCGGGTGGGCCTGCACATCATGTACAAGCCCCTCGACTGACCCTCCACCCCCTCAGGCCCGGCCCCTGTCCGGCGACGGGGCCGTGCGGCGCCAGGGGCTCAGCCGCTCCAGTTCCTCCGCCAGCGCCAGCAGGCCGGGCTCCGTACCCGGGCGGCCCACCAGCTGTACGGCGCAGGGGGCGCCGGAGGGGAGCGTGCCGAAGGGGACCGACATCGCGGGCCAGCCCGTCAGGTTCCACGGTGGGGTGAAGGGCGAATAGGCGGTATTGGCCAAGAGGTTGCGCAGCCAGCCCCGCTCGTGCCACGGGCCGGCCTTGGGGGAGCGGCGGGCCAGGGCCGGGGTGAGCAGGACGTCGTGCTCGGTGAAGAACGGCGTCAGCCGGGCGCGCAGCCGCTCGCGTCCGTCGCCGGTGCGGACGGCGGGCAGGAAACGCCGGCCCACGGCCGCGTGCACCCGGGTCCGCCGGGCCAGCCGCGCCGGATCGAGACCCGCCGCGTCCATCGCCGTGCCCGCCGTCCAGTGCTGCAGCGAGGTCACGCCCAGGGAGAGGGGGTAGGGCGGCTCGGCCCGCCGGACCCGGTGACCGGCCTGGGCCAGCATCCCGGCCGCCTCCCGGACCGCGGTCGTATACGGCTTGCTCACGCTCACCCCGGCCAGCGGGCTGCGCAGCGCGACGGCGATCCTGCGGGGCGGGGGCTCCTCCTCAGGGCGGCCGGCGCCGGCGTCCGCCAGGACGTCGAACATCAGCCGCAGATCCTCGACCGTGGTGGCCAGCGGCCCGTTCTCCGCCATGCCGAACCAGTCGCCGTTGCCGATCCCCGCCGGCACCACCCCGTGCCCGGGCTTCAGGGTGACCAGCCCGCAGTTGGCCGCCGGGATGCGCAGCGAGCCCATGCCGTCGTTGCCGAGCGCGAGCGGCACCAGAGCGGCGGCCACCGCGGCCGCGCTGCCACCGGAGGAGCCGCCCGCCGTCCGGGTGATGTCCCACGGATTGCGGGCGGTGCCGTGCACACCCTCCGTGGTGCCGAAGACGCACAGCTCGGGTACGTTCGTCAGACCCACGACCACGGCGCCGGCGGCCCGCAGCCGGGCCACCGTCACATGGTCCTCGGCGGCCGGGGCGTCCGGGGTCGCGGCGGAGCCGTTGCGGGCGGCCTCGCCGCGCACCGCCAGGTTGTCCTTCACCGCCACCGGAACCCCGGCGAGCGGCAGTCCCGCCAGATCGGCACGGGCGCCCACCTCGTCCGCCTCCGCGAGCGCCGCCTCGGCCCGGACCGTACGGAACGCCCCGACCCGGCCGTCGAGCCGCTCGATCCGTGCGAGGTGCTCCGCGACCACCTCCCGTGGCGTGACCTCCTTCCCTCGTACGGCGGCGGCGATCTCGGCGGCGGTCCGGCCGGCCCAGCTGCTCACGGGCACTCCTTGGCTACTCGTCGGTATGAATCGAGGCGCAGGGAGAACTGTGCACGGTCGGGCGCGGCGCGTCGAGAGCCCGATGGCAGACATGGGATCTGTCATCCGATCTATGGCTCAACTACCGTCTCCGACCGTCCCGTTGACAGTGCCGTGATGCTGACACCATCATCAGACCTCCGATGAATCGGATGCATGGGAGCCGCTCATGAGCACGTATCCCAGACGTCGAATCCTGGGTGCGGCAGCCGGCGTGACCGCCGCGGCCGCCCTCCCCCTCACCACGGCGACCTCCGCTCGGGCCGGCGAGCGTCAGGGACCGTGGGCCACCGTCCCCGACCCCGTGCCCGTCCCGCTGGACGCCCTCTACGACAACGACGGCATCGACACCGCCTCCGCCCGCGGCGGTGACTTCGACGGCTCCGGCTACACCTTCCCCGGCGAGGAGCTGCCCGCCGGCCGCATCGAGGTCGACGGCGTGCCCTTCCTCTTCCCCGCCGCGACCGCAGGAGCCCGCAACAACGCCGTCGCCCTCGGCCAGCGCCTCGACCTCCCGCAGGGCCACTACCTGTCGGCCTTCTTCCTCACCGCCGCGAGCTACGGCAACGCCTCCGGGGCGGCCACCGTCCACTACGCCGACGGCACGACCAGCAGCGCGAGCCTCGGCGGCGCCGACTGGTACGCGGCCGGTGGCCCCCTCTCGGCCCCGTACCGCTACCGGCCGGACGGCGGCAGGGACGACCACGCCGTCGGTATCGGCGTCGCGGAGGTCTGGCTCGACCCCGCCCGCGAGGCCGTCGCCCTCACCCTGCCCGTGACCGGCCCCGCCCAGCCGGACAAGGCGTCCCTGCACCTCTTCGCCCTCACCCTCCAACCGGCCGCCGACGGACGGGCGTTGGCCCTGCGCGCCCCGCACTCCACCCCCTCCCTGCTCGAACCCTCCGGCGCGCAGGGCGTGGAGACCACCGTCGTCAACGCGGGCACGGTCGCCGTACTGGCCGCGGACGGCGTGTCGGTGACGGTCGACGTCCCGGGCGCCCGCACGGTCCAGCCCGCTCGCATCCGCCGCCTCGACCCCGGCGAACAGGCCCGCGTCCGCATCGGCATCCGCAACCGCCCGGGCACTGCGCCGGGCACCCGCCGGGACGGCACGGTCACGGTCACCGGCCGGGGCGCCCGGGCGGCCACGAGCAGGGCTGCGCTGACCCTCGGCACCGCCGACTACGAACCCACCGGGGCCTCTCTCTCGGCACACCAGGCGCCGTACTGGTTCCAGGGAGCCAAGTTCGGCATCTTCATCCACTGGGGCGTCTACTCGGTGCCCGCCTGGTCACCGGTCGGCAAGCAGTACGCCGAGTGGTACTGGAACCACATGCAGGACCCGGCCAACGCGGTGTACGCCCACCACCGGGAGACCTACGGCGCGGACTTCGCCTACGACGACTTCATCCCCCGCTTCACCGCCGAGAAGTTCGACCCGCGGGCCTGGGTGGAGCTGTTCAGCGACGCGGGCGCGCAGTACCACGTCCTGACCTCCAAGCACCACGAGGGCTTCGCCCTGTGGGACACCAAGGTCTCCGACCGCAACGCGGTGAAGGCGGGCCCGAAGCGGGACCTGGTCGGGGAACTCTTCGAGGCCTCCCGCCGCTACGCCCCCGAACTCCGTCGCGGCCTCTACTTCTCCATGCCGGAGTGGTTCAACCCCGACAACCCGTGGATGGGCCACGCCCCGCGCAACCCCTACACCCTCCAGCCGGTCCCGTACACCGGGTACACCTCCGGCAAGGACTACGTCCGCGACTACCAGGCACCACAGATGCTCGAGCTGATCCACGGCTACGACCCCGAGATCATCTGGTGCGACATCGGCGGCGCCAACGACAGCCTCCATGTGCTCGCCGAGTACTTCAACCATGCCAAGAACCGCGCCCGCCCGATCGACGTCACCGTCAACAACCGCTCGGGCGTCGACGTCCACGACTTCACGACCCCCGAGTACACGACGTACGAGAACACGGTCGTCGCCAAGTGGGAGTCGAGCCGTGGCCTGGACCCGTTCAGCTACGGCTACAACCGGGCGACCCCGGACTCCGCGTACATGACCGCCGAGGAGGTGGTCCACAGCCTGGTCGACATCGTCTCGAAGAACGGCAACCTCCTCCTGGACATCGGCCCGCGCGCCGACGGCACGATCCCCGAGATCATGCAGACCCGGCTGCGCGAGACGGGCGCCTGGCTGAAGGTCAACGGGGAGGCGGTGTACGACACCACCTACTGGTCGCGGATGGCCCAGCTCGGGACCGACCTGCGTTTCACGGTCCGCCCGGACGAGGCGTTCTACATCCACTCCCTCGCCGAACCCGGCCCCAGGCTCACGGTCGAGGCCCCGGTACCCGTACGCGCCGGTGACCGGGTGACCCTGCTCGGCCACGACCGGCCCCTGACCTGGACGGTGAGCAAGGGCGCGCTGGTGATCGACGTACCCGAGGCTGCCCGGAAGGCGGGCCGGTACGTGTGGGTCTTCAAGGTGGAGTGGCGCGGCTGAGCACACGGCCGTGCCACTCGCCCGAGGCGGCCCCGGACGCCGGGGCCGCCACCGCTCACCAGTACATCAGCGCGATCGAGCCGCTGCCCCAGGTGGAGTACAGACGGGCCCGGGCCACGTAACGGTGGTCCTTGACGAGCTTGACCTCGAGGCGGCCGTTGCGGTTCTGCCCGCTGTCGTCGTCGGCAGTGACGTACCGCAGTCCGCCGTCGGTGTCCTCGAACAGGGCCAGGACGACATCACTGTCGCCGAACGTGCCGATCTGGTAGCTGCGCGTCTCCGGCGGAACGATCTCGAAGTCGCCCTGTTCCCCGGTGGCGAGCCGCAGCGGGGTCGACTGGAACGCCTGGAGCCTGGCCGGCTGGGCGGCCAGCGCCGGGTACCACTGCAGGACGCGCTCCTTGTCCGTGGCGGACAGGCCCAGCGTCTCGGGGATGCCACCGCGGTAGCGCTCCGGACGCACGATCAGTCCGCCGTTGAAGCTGTACTCCATGATGGAGTCGGGGTCCCAGGTCGAACCCGTCACCTCGTCCTGCGACAGCTTGCGCAGGATGTTGTTGAACGTGACCTCGTGGGGCCAGTTGTTGGGAGGCCCCCCGAGATCCGCGTAGACCTTCGCCTCGTCCCACACGATGCCGGCGAAGGGGTTCTGGTGCTCGTGGGCGAAGCCGATCGCGTGCCCGGTCTCGTGCAGCGCGGTGGCCTTGCCGTACCGGGTGGTCAGGTCCCAGCCGAACGTCATGGTCGGCTGGTTGGTACCGATCGTCAGATTGTCCCGGCCGACGTACGACGCGGAGCCCTCGCGCTCGTCGAAGACGATGCGGATCTCGGAGTCGCCGGGATCGGTCACCTCCTGGAACTCCAGCCCGATGCCGAGGTCCTTCCAGGCCTGGAAGGCGTGCCGGACCTCGTCCAGTTGCTCCTCGCCTCCGATGTCACCGCCGTGATCGAGAAAGGCGTAGTGCAGGACCGTGCCGTTGACCCACTTGGCGCGGACCAGCAGGATGGCCCTCGACCGGCTCGGACTGAGGTCCGGGCGCAACACGGGCTGGGTCTGGGGCGGTTGGGCGCAATAGCGGGGCGTGGCTGTCCCGCTCTCGGCCGGCGCGTTCATGGCGGCCCTCCTTCAGGTGCGTGGCTGCCACCGCGAGGGCGAGCACGTACCCAGCCGTCGGCCGGTGGTCGGGCGGAGAAGGAGGTCGGCGGCACGAAGCTGATCGCCACCACGGTGTTACGGCTCTCGACGAAATGCCCGATCCGATGACTCCAGCATCTTTCCGGACGGGCCGTTCCGCAAGTGTTGAATCGTGAAACACGGTGTGGCGCCGCGCTGTTGAACGATGAAGCACCCCCTCTCTCATGCCCGCCGCGCCGCCCCCGTACTGCCCCGCCCCGTCAGCCGGGGCACCGGTACCCCCACCGCCCGCGCCGCGTGACCGTCCAGCAGCGCCAGCAGTTCCCGGGCCGCCGTCCGGCCGAACTCGGCGCTGTCACGGGACAGCGCGGACAGCCGTGGGGTGACCATGCGGCACAGCGCCGAGTCCTCCCAGGAGACCAGTGAGACGTCCTGCGGGACGCGAAAGCCGAGTTCGGCGGCGGCGGCGAGACCGGCGACGGCCATCACGTCGTTGTCGTAGATCAGCGCGGTCGGGGGAGGGGAGCCGCCGAGCATCCGGCGGGTCACGGCGGCACCCTCCGTGTCGGAGTAGTCGGTGGTCACCGACCGGACCTCGGCCAGGTCGCGACGCTCGGCCTCCGCGCGCAGGGTGGCGACACGGCGCTGGGTGTGCGCGAGGCCGGGCAGGCCGGCGATGTGCACGATCCGCCGGTGGCCGAGCGTCGTCAGCTCGTCGACCACGGAGGCCATCGCGCCGGCGTCGTCCGCCCAGACCGTGGACAGGCCGGGGTGCCGGACGTCGGGCGCGCCGCCGATGACGACGGCGGGCAGGCCCAGCTCGTCCAGCAGGTCGGGGCGCGGGTCCTCGGCGCGCGGGTCCACCACCAGGACGCCGTCCACCCGGTGCTCCGCCCACCAGCGCCGGTAGACCGCGCACTCGTCGGCCACGTCCTGGGCCACCTGGAAGAGCAGGCCCAGATGGCGCTCGGCGAGCACCTCCTGGATGCCGGAGACGAGCTGGAGGAAGAAGGAGTCGACACCCAGCGTGTCCGCGGGGCGGGCGAGGACGAAGCCGACCGTGGCCGCGCCCTCGCCGGAGAGCGCGCGAGCCGCCGTGCTGGGGTGCCAGCCGAGCTGCTCGGCGACCCGGTGGACCCGGGCACGGGTGGTCTCCGAGACGCCGGGGCGGCCGTTGAGCGCGAAGGAGACCGCGCTCTCGGAGACTCCGGCGCGGCGCGCGATGTCCTTCATCGTCGGCCGCCGCGCGGGTGATCGCTTCTCCGGCAACGTGGGGCTCCCCTCCGTACGGTCCGGTACCGGCCAACTGCTAATGCGCTTGAGCGGACTTACCCTAAAGCGCATTAGCGATCGACGGCAATAGACTCAACCCACAGCTGTGAACTGGGATTTTGAGTCACTAATGACTTTAGCTGGGCCGAATCCATTGACGCGCCCCGGAAACGGTGGGCACAGTCTGGCCCGGCACCTTCGGCCACATCCCACTGCAAAGGAGCCCCGTCGTCGTGCGCATCTCCCGCAGAACCTTCGCCGCCGCTGCCGTCGCCCTAGTCCTGCCGCTGAGCGCGTGCGGATCGGGCGACGACGACGCCGGCTCGACCGACGCCTCGGGCAAGGTCGAGGGCGACATCACCTTCCAGACCTGGAACCTGCGCGCCAACTTCAAGCCGTACTTCGAGGGCCTGATCGCGGACTTCGAGAAGAAGTACCCCGGCACCCATGTCAAGTGGATCGACCAGCCCGCCGAGGGCTACCCCGACAAGATCAGCGCCGACGCGGCCGGCGGCACGCTGCCCGACGTCGTGAACGTGTCCCCGGACCTGGTCGCCCCGCTCGTCAAGGCGGGCCTCGCCCTCGACCTGGACAAGGCGGCGAGCAGGTACAAGTCCGAGTACCTCGACGGAGCCTGGGCCAGTCACCAGGTGCCGGGGACGAGCGGGACCTACGCCTTCCCCTGGTACCTGAACACCGGGCCGCTCTTCTACAACAAGTCCCTGTTCACGAAGGCCGGACTCGACCCGAGCGCGCCGCCGAAGACGTACGGCGAACTTTTCGCCGACGCCCTGCAGATGGCGAGGAAGAGCGACGGCAAGGTCGCCACCCTCGCCAACGTGCCCAGCATCGAGGACTTCGGCCGGTACGGTGCCCGGCTGATGAACGAGGAAGGGACCGGGTTCGCCTTCAACGACTCCAAGGGGGTCGAACTCCTCACCAAGTACAAGGAGTTGTACGACGCCAAGGCGCTCGACCCGCAGGCGCTCACCGCCACCCCCGAGTCCACCGGGAAGAAGTTCCTCACCGAGGCCGTCGCCATGAACCCCGGCAGCGCCCTCGACCTCGGCAACTTCAAGAAGCAGGCACCGGGGCTGTACAGGAACATCGGTATCACCGACCAGATCACCAGCACCGGGCACGTCAACATGTACGTGATGGGTGTGATGGTCAACTCCCGCACCAGGCACACCCCGGCCGCCGTCGCCTTCGCCCACTTCGTCACCGACGCGAAGAACCAGATGTCCTTCGCCAAGAAGGTCGCCATCTTCCCCAGCACCGCGGGCTCCCTCGACGACCCGTACTTCACCAAGGAGGACGGCACCGACGAGACGCGCGTCCGTATCGCCGCCGCCAAATCCCTGAAGAACGCCGTCAACTACACGCCGGTGCTGTTCAGCGAGCAGATGAAGACCGCGCTGCGCAACGAGGTCGCCAAGGCCCTGCAGGGCAAGGAGAGCCCCAAGGCGGCGCTCGACAACGCTGTCAAGGCCTGCGACCAGCTCCTGAAGCAGCAGGGCTGACAGACGCCATGGCCACTCCCACCGCCCCGCCCCGCACCCGGCGACCCGCCCCGCCCCGGATACGGCGGCAACTGCCCACCAGCCCCTGGCTGTTCGCCGCCCCCGGGCTGCTGATCACCGGCGCCTTCGTGCTCTACCCGTTCGTCACGACGGTGGTGAACTCCTTCACCGACCGCCGCACCCTGATCCCCGGCCACTTCGTCGGACTCGCCAACTTCCGCGAACTGCTCCACGACGACATGTTCTGGACCGGCCTGCGCAACAGCACCCTGTACATCGTCGGCGTCGTACCGGCCCTGGTGATCCTGCCGCTGCTGCTCGCACTGCTGGTGCAGAAGAACATCCCCGGGATCACCTTCTTCCGGTCCGCCTTCTACACCCCGGTCGTCGCCTCCGTGGTGGTCGTCGGGCTGGTCTGGGTGTGGCTGCTGGACGAGCGCGGCCTGGTCAACGCCCTGCTGGAGACCGTGGGGATCGGACGTGTCGGGTTCCTCAGCGACCAGTGGCTGCTCCTGCTGAGCGCCATGGCCGTGACGGTGTGGAAGGGTCTCGGCTACTACATGATCATTTACCTGGCCGCGCTGGCGAACGTACCGCGCGAGCTGCACGAGGCAGCCGCCGTGGACGGCGCGGGCCCGGTGCGCCGGTTCCTCACGGTCACCGTGCCCGCCGTGCGCTCCACCATGGTGCTGGTCGCCGCGCTCTCCTCGGTCGCCGCGTTCAAGGTGTTCTCCGAGGTGTACCTGATGGCGGGCCCGAGCGGCGGCCCGGCCGGCGAGGACACCACCCTCGTCATGCTCGTCCAGCGCACCGGCACCGGCCTGACCGGCCGCGTCGGCTACGCCTCCGCCCTCTCCGTCGTCGTGTTCGCCGTCACCGTCGCCCTGATGCTGCTCGTCCTGCGCGCCGACCGCAGGGAGCAGTCATGAGCGTCCTGGAGAAGGAGAAGGTCCGGCCGCGGCGGGAACCCGCCGTCCGCGAGCCGCGCGTCACCGACGAGCACGGCCGCCGGATCCGGGGGTGGGAGCTGGTCCTGCGCTACCTGCTGCTGCTCGCGGTCCTCGCCATCACCGTCGGCCCCTTCCTCTGGCAGCTGTCCACCTCCCTCAAGGGGCCCACCGAGGACATCTTCAGCTCGCCGCCGACGTTCCTGCCGAGCCATCCCACCCTGCACAACTACGAGCGGGTCACGGACACCATCCCCGTGTGGGACTACGCCCTGAACTCGCTGAAGGTCGCGGGCGCCAGTGTGGTGACCAACTGCGTCGGGTCGGCGCTCGCCGGGTACGCCCTGGCCCGGCTGCGCTACCGCGGCCGGGGCGTGGCCACGCTGGCCTTCGTCCTGGCGATGCTCGTGCCCGTGGAGGGCATCATCATCGCCCAGTTCACGACCATGCGGGAACTCGGCCTGAACAACACGCTCATCGGGGTCGCGCTGCCCGGCTCGATCGGCGCGATGAACGTGCTGCTGATGCGCAACGCCTTCCGCAACCTGCCGTACGAGATGGAGGAGGCCGCCTACGTCGACGGCGCCGACGTCTGGCAGCGGTTCTGGCGCATCGCGCTGCCGTCGGTGAAGGGAACCCTCGCCGTTGTCGCGATCTTCGCCTTCATGGGCGCCTGGGACGACTTCCTGTGGCCGCTCATCGTGCTCAGCGACCCGTCCAGGTTCACGCTGACCATCGGCCTCAACTACCTGCACGGCACCTTCGCCAACGACGAACGCCTGGTGGCCGCCGGCACCGTCATCGCCGTGGCACCGCTCATCGCCCTCTTCGCCTGCCTGCAGCGGTACTTCTTCCGCGGGGTCGGCGAGGGCGCCGTCAAGGGCTGAGCCCCGCGCCCGGCCCGGGCCCCGACCCCCGCAAGGACACAACCGCATGCCTCCTGCCGTGCGCTTCGGCGTCAACTACACCCCCAGCGAAGGGTGGTTCCACCACTGGCTCGACTTCGACCTCGACTCCGTACGCGCCGACCTCGACGCGATCGCCGCCCTCGGCCTGGACCACATCCGGGTCTTCCCCCTGTGGCCCTACTTCCAGCCCAACCGCACCCTGATCCGCCCGCGCGCCGTCGACCAGCTCGTGGCCCTCGCCGACGCGGCCGCCGAACGCGGCCTGGACGTCAACGTGGACGGCCTGCAGGGCCACCTGAGCAGCTTCGACTTCCTGCCCGCCTGGACCCGCACCTGGCACCGGCGCAACCTCTTCACCGACCCGGACGTGGTCGACGGCCAGGCAGCCTACCTGCGCACGCTCGCCGCCGCCCTCGCCGACCGGCCCAACTTCATCGGCATGACCATCGGCAACGAGGTCAACCAGTTCGCCGCCGGGCCCCACCCCGACCCCGACCGGATCACGGCCGACGACGCCGAGCGCTGGCTCACCCGGCTGCTGGCGGCCTGCGCCGAGGGCGCCCCGGACCGGCTGCACCTGCACGCCTCGTACGACGCCGCCTGGTACCAGGACGACCAGCCCTTCACCCCCGGTCACTCGGCCCGCCTCGGCGCCCTCACCGCCGTGCACTCCTGGGTGTTCAACGGCACCGCCCAGCGCCACGGCCGCACCTCCGTGCCCACCGAGCACCACGCCGCCTACCTGGTCGAGCTGAGCAAGGCCTGGGCCGAGGACGCGCACCGGCCGGTGTGGCTCCAGGAGGTCGGCGCGCCCGCCCCGCTCGTACCGGCCGAGCACGCGGCGGCCTTCGCCGAGGCGACCGTGGAGAACGTCCTGGACTGTCCCGACCTGTGGGGCGTCACCTGGTGGTGCTCCTACGACGTCTCCCGCGAACTCGCCGACTTCCCCGGACTCGAGTACGGACTCGGTCTGCTGACCAGCGACCGGCGCCCCAAGGACCTGGCGCGTGTGCTGGCCGACGCGGCCCGTGCGCGCCATGCCCCGCCCGCCGTGCGCGCCACGGCCCTCGTCGTCCCCGCCGACCCGGCCCACCGCGCCGGCTGCGCCCCCGGCGGACCCGTCTTCGACGCCTTCTTCCGGCTCGTCGCCGACGGAGCCCGCCCCACGACCGTCCTGGACACCCGCGCGGACGACAAGGACCATCTCGCCGCGCGCGGCATCACCGAAGCCGTCACTCCCGACCAGGTACTCCCCACCCCCCAAGGAGGCACTTGCTCGTGAAACCCACCAGACGCACCGTCCTCATCGCCGGAGCCGCCGCGGCGCTGCTCCAGGCCGCCCCGGCCCTGGCCGCCGTCCGTCCGAAGGCCGCCGCCACCGCGCCGTACGCCTCGTACTGGTACCCGGACTCCCTTCCCTCCGGCAGCCCCGGCACCGGCATCACCTGGCGCAGCCTGAAGAGCTGGCGTGCCGCCGACGACCCCGACCTGGCCTTCAACGCCGCGTCCGTACCGCTCGCCGCCCGCTTCACCCCGACCCCGGCCAACACCACCGCCCGCTCCGGCCAGGCCCGCATCCAGTCCCTGGTCTCCTTCGGGCCGACCTCCGCCAACCCCTCCCAGGGGTCGGCCACCGCCGACTACTACGCCCCCACCCACTGGGCCTACCTGGACGAGCTGGTGTTCTGGGGCGGCTCGGCGGGCGAGGGGCTGATCCTGGCGCCGAACGCACCGGTCGTGGACGCGGCCCACCGGCACGGGGTGCCCGTCCTCGGCAACATCTTCCTGCCGCCCACCGCCTACGGCGGTCAGCTGCAGTGGACCCGCGACCTCGTCCAGAAGGACTCCTCCGGGCGCTACCCGCTCGCCGCGCAACTCGTCGCGGTCGCGGCGGCGTACGGCTTCGACGGCTGGTTCGTGAACGCCGAGACGGGCGGCGGGAACACCGCGCTCGGCACCGCCATGCTCGCCTTCGTGAAGGAGCTGAAGGCGCTCGCGGCGGCCAAGGGGCAGCGGGTGACCTGGTACGACGCGATGACCGTGAACGGGACGGTCAGCTGGCAGGGCGCGCTGAACAGCCAGAACCAGGCCTTCTTCCAGGCCGCCGACGACATGTTCGTCGACTTCCGCTGGAGCGCCGCGACCCTGGCCTCCTCGGGGACCAGGGCGGGACAACTGGGCCGCAGCCGCTACGAGTTGTGGGCGGGCGTGGACGTCGAGTCCAACGGGTCCGGCACGTCGGTGGAGTGGGACGCGATCGTGCCGTCCGGAAAGCCCCACGTCACCTCCGTCGGCTTCTACCGGCCCGAGTGGACCCGCAACCACCTGCCGGACGGACAGCGCGCCCCGGAGGACTTCCACGCGGCCGACGACCGGTTCTGGACCGGCCGCTCGCTCGATCCCGCGCGGCCGGACACGAGTGATCCATGGCGGGCGCCGGCGGTGTCGGTGGCGGACCGGTCGACGGTGTCCTCGATGCCGTTCGCGAGCGTGTTCAACACCGGGCACGGGCTGCGCTGGTACGAGGACGGGGCCGTCACCTCGGACGCGGCCTGGAACCACCTCGGGCTCCAGGACCGGCTGCCCTCGCGGCAGTGGATCGTACGGACGGTGGGGCAACGGCCGGACGTATCCTTCGACTTCGCGGACGCCTGGCGGGGCGGCAGCAGCCTGCTGGTCGCCGGTGAACCGGATCAACCGGCGGTGCTGGACCTGTATGCGACCCGGCTGCCGATCGGCGCCGACACGGTGGTCGAGCTGACACACCGCACCGACGCCGGCCGTGTGAACGTCGAGCTGGCCGTCGCCACCGCCGAGCCGGGCAGCGCCGGTACGCCACCGCCGTACACGTATCTCCCGGTGCAGTCGGCCACCACCTGGCAGACGTCGACCGTACGGCTCACCGGCCTGTCGGGTACGGTCCACGCCCTCGGCGTCCGCCTCACCGCACCGGACGGCGGCTCCGTGCGCTGGCGGCTGGGCGGCCTCGCCGTCCGCGACGCCGTCGCGGCCCCGGCGGCCCCCGCGGACCTGCGGATCACCGCCGCGTCCGGGGGCGACCTGCGCTTCGCCTGGGGCGCGGCTCCCGGCCCCGTGCGCCACTACGAGCTGCACCGCCTCCTGCCCGACGGCACCCGCCGCTTCCTCGGCGGCACCTGCCAGCGCGCCCACTTCGTCTCCGGCCTGCAGCCCGCGCCGGGGGAGACGGCCGCACGATTCGAACTGCGCTCGGTGGGGGAGCTGTACAACGCCTCGACTCCCGTGACCGTCACCCACCCCTGGTAATCATCCTGAACCCAGCAGGGAGCACCCCGCATGCATGACGACCGTAATCTGGTCGAAGCCCGCCTCCGGCGCGTCCTCGACGAACGCATCCGCCCCGCCGTGTACCCCGAGTCCGTGCCGCTGCAGGTCGCGGTCTGGCACGCGCCGGGCGAACCGGTGCCGGTCGCCGAGGGACTGGCGGCCGAGCCCGCGCCGATCGAGGTGGGCGCCCGGTGGGGTGCTCCCTGGGGGACCAGCTGGTTCCGGGTGACCGGGACCGTGCCCGAGGCCTGGGCGGGCCGGACCGTGGAGGCCCTGCTCGACCTGGGCTTCGACGAGAACATGCCCGGCTTCCAGTGCGAGGGCCTGGTCTACCGGCCCGACGGCACCCCGGTGAAGGGCCTCAACCCGCGCAACCAGTGGGTGCGCATCGGCGCGCCCGTCGCGGGCGGCGAGGAGGTGCGCCTGCACATCGAGGCAGCCTCCAACCCGGTCATTCTCGACTACCACCCCTTCCGGCCCACCCGGCTGGGCGACAGGGACACCGCCGGGCACGAGCCGCAGTACACGCTCACCCGGATGGATCTCGCCGTCCTCGACGAGACCGTGTGGCAGCTGGTGCTGGACCTGGAGGTGCTCGGCGAGCTGATGGCCGAGCTGCCGGCGGACTCCGCGCGCCGCTGGGACATCCTGCGCGCCGTCGACCGGGCCCTGGACGCCGTCGACCTGCAGGACGTGGGCGGCACGGCGGCCGCGGCCCGTGAACGGCTCACCGACGTGCTGGCCGCCCCGGCCGTGCCGTCCGCCCACCGGCTCAGCGCCGTCGGGCACGCGCACATCGACTCCGCCTGGCTGTGGCCGCTGCGCGAGACCGTGCGCAAGGTGGCCCGTACGACGTCCAACATGACCGCGCTGATCGAGGACGAGCCGGAGTTCGTCTTCGCCATGTCGCAGGCGCAGCAGTGGGCGTGGGTCAAGGAGCACCGGCCCGAGGTGTGGGCGCGGGTGAAGAAGGCCGTCACCGAGGGGCGGTTCGTGCCGGCCGGCGGGATGTGGGTCGAGTCGGACACCAACATGCCCGGCTCTGAGGCGATGGCCCGTCAGTTCGTGCACGGCAAGCGGTTCTTCCTCGACGAGTTCGGCATCGAGAACGAGGAGGCCTGGCTGCCCGACACCTTCGGCTTCGCCGCCGGACTCCCGCAGATCATCAGGGCGGCCGGGTCCAAGTGGCTGCTGACGCAGAAGATCTCGTGGTCGCGGACGAACAAGTTCCCGCACCACACCTTCCAGTGGGAAGGCATCGACGGCACCCGGATCTTCACGCACTTCCCGCCCGTCGACACCTACAACTGCTCGATGAAGGGCAGCGAGATCGCCCACGCGGCGCGCAACTTCAAGGACAAGGGCAGGGCCCGGCACTCCCTCGCGCCCACCGGATGGGGCGACGGAGGCGGCGGCACCACCCGCGAGATGGTCGCCAAGGCGGCCCGGCTGCGCGACCTCGAAGGCTCGGCGACCGTCGTCTGGGAAACACCCCGGGCGTTCTTCGAGAAGGCCGAGGCCGAATACCCCGAGCCGCCGGTCTGGGTCGGCGAGCTGTACCTGGAGCTGCACCGCGCCACCCTCACCAGCCAGGCCAGGACCAAGCAGGGCAACCGCCGCAGCGAGCACCTGCTGCGCGAGGCCGAGCTGTGGGCGGCCACCGCGGCCGTGCGCGCCGGCTTCCCCTACCCCTACGAGGAACTCGACAGGATCTGGAAGACGGTCCTGCTGCACCAGTTCCACGACATCCTGCCCGGCTCCTCCATCGCCTGGGTGCACCGCGAGGCGCGGGCGACGTACGAGCGGATCGCCGCCGAGCTGGACGGGATCGTCGAGGCGGCGCAGCGGGCGCTCGCGGGCCGGGGCGAGACGCCCCTCGTGTTCAACGCGGCCCCGCACCCGCGCGCCGGTGTCCCGGCCGCCGGAGCGGCGACACCGCGGCCCCAGGGCGCGACGACGCTCGCGCCCCGCCCGGACGGCGGACACGTCCTGGACAACGGCCTGCTGCGAATCGAGATCGACGCCCGGGGCCTGGTGGTCTGCGCCCGCGACATCGAGGCCGACCGCGAGACGATCGCCCCCGGCACCGCCGCGAACCTCCTCCAGCTCCACTCCGACTTCCCGAACATGTGGGACGCCTGGGACGTGGACGAGTTCTACCGCAACACCGTCACGGACCTCACGGACGCCGACTCGGTGACGGCGGGGGAGGACGGTGCCTCGGTGCGGATCGTGCGGTCCTTCGGCGCCTCCCGGGTCACCCAGGTGCTGACGCTGCCGCCGGGGGAGCGGCGCCTGGTCCTGGACACCGAGGTCGACTGGCACGAGACGGAGAAGTTCCTGAAACTGGCCTTCCCGCTCGACCTGCACGCCGAACGGTACGCGTCGGAAACCCAGTTCGGGCACTTCCACCGGCCCACGCACACCAACACCTCCTGGGAGGCGGCCAAGTTCGAGGCCTGCAACCACCGCTTCGTGCACCTGGCCGAACCCGGCTGGGGCGTCGCGGTCGTCAACGACTCGACGTACGGCCACGACGTGACCCGCACGGTACGCACCGACGGCGACCGCGGTACGACCACCACGGTGCGGGTCTCCCTGCTGCGCGCCCCCCGCTTCCCCGACCCCGAGACCGACCAGGGAGTGCACCGTTTCCGGCACGCGCTGATCCCCGGCGCCCGGATCGCCGACGCGGTCCGCGAGGGCTGGCGGATCAACCTGCCCGAGCGGCGCACGACCGGTGCCGGTGAGGTCGCCCCGCTGGTGACGGTCGACAACGACGCGGTCGTCGTCACGGCGCTGAAGCTGGCCGACGACGGCAGCGGTGA
This sequence comes from Streptomyces sp. NPDC020362, assembly GCF_040642095.1. Classification (NCBI taxonomy): domain Bacteria; kingdom Bacillati; phylum Actinomycetota; class Actinomycetes; order Kitasatosporales; family Streptomycetaceae; genus Streptomyces; species Streptomyces sp. NPDC020362. The sequence goes on along the minus strand of NZ_JBFAET010000016.1, from coordinate 31,952 downwards.
CGTGGTGGTCCGCTTCCACGAGGCGCACGGCGGCCGCGCCCGGGCCACGCTCACGCCCGGTTTCGCCGTCGGAGACGTCACCGTGACCGACCTGCTGGAGCGGCCCGGCGCGGAGAGCGGCCCACCGGTGCGGGACGGCGACCGGATCACCGTGCGGCTGCGACCCTTCGAGCTGATGACACTGCGGTTGCGGCGGGCTTGAGGCCGTTCGGGCTGGTGACGCTGCGGCTGTGGCGGGCTTGAGGCCGTTCGGGCTGGTGACGCTGCGGCTGTGACGGGCTCGGACCACCGCCTCCTCCACGCGACCGTCACGTCCTGACCCTCGCGTCCCGACGTCGTGGACGATGCTCGCCGGGCCGTCGTCCACGACGCGCACACACGTCCGTCGCCTTGCGGAGCTAGCCCCCGAGCTGGGCCCGCAGCCACTCCTCCACCTCGCCCACATGTGCGGCCGCTGCCGCCCGGGCCGCCTCCGGGTCGCGGGCGGACAGGGCGCGGTGGATGGCGGCGTGTTCGCGGCGGGTGCGGGCGAAGGCGCCCTCCTCCTGGTAGCCGCGCCAGACCCGGGCCCGGAAGGTGCGCGAGGACAGGCCCTCCAGGATGGCGGCCATCGTCTCGTTGCCCGCGGCCGCCGCGATCTCGCGGTGGAAGGCCAGGTCGTGGGCGAGGATCTCCTCGGGGTCGTCGGTGGCGTTCATCGCCGCCAAGTGCTTCTCGACCTCTGCGAGTCGGTCGTCGGTGATGCGGGCCGCCGCCAGCGCGGTCGCCGTGGACTCCAGGATCCGGCGCACCTCCAGCAGCTCCACCAGCCGCGGCCCCCGGGACAGGTCGGCGACCACGCCGAAGGTCTCCAGCAGGTCGCCGGCCTCCAGCGCGGTGACGTAGATGCCGGAGCCGTGCCGGGCCTCCAGAACGCCCAGGACCGTCAGTGCGCGGATCGCCTCGCGCATCGAGCTGCGGGAGATGCCCAGCTGGGCCGCGAGATCCCGCTCGGTCGGCAGACGCTGACCCGGCTCCAGGGCCCCCTCGGCGATCATCGCCTTGATCCGTTCGATGGCGCGCTGGGTCACCGTGCCCTTCTGCGGTGCTTCCTCGTCCACGCCACTCCTCCCGTCGCTGGGTGCGTCGCAGTCTAACCAGGGAAGTGGTCCGACCACTACACGTCAAAGAGCGGAAAAAATGGCGTCGAAGGGTGTTCTGGTGCCTGAGTGGTCTGATAAGTATCCAGGCATCTGCTCGAACACCCTCGACGAGGAGCCGTGAGATGCACGCCAGAACAGCGAGGAAGCAGAACAGGTCACGGATCACCGGCGTGGCGGCCCTGGCCGCCTGTGCCTCGCTGCTGCTCACCGCGTGCGGCAGCACCAAGGACACCGGCGCCGCCGGTGCGGGAGGCGGAGGCGGCTCCGGCAAGGTCGGGGTCATCCTGCCCCTGCTGACCTCGCCGTTCTGGCAGTCGTACAACGACTACGTGCCCAAGACGGCCAGGTCCGAGGGCGTCGACGCGCTGAAGACGGTCAACTCCAACAGTGACCCCTCGCAGCAGATCACCGACATCAACAACGAACTCAACCAGGGCGTGAAGGGACTGGTGGTCGCGCCCCTGGACAGCGCCGCCATCCAGGCCGGGCTCGACCAGGCCGAACGCAAGGGCGTCCCGGTCGTCGCCGTGGACGTCGCGCCCGACAAGGGCAAGGTCGCCATGGTGGTGCGCGCCGACAACGTCGCCTACGGCGAGAAGGCCTGCGACTACCTCGGGCAGCACGTCACCAGCGGCAAGGTCGTGCAGATCATGGGCGACCTCGCCTCGGTCAACGGCCGCGACCGCTCCGAGGCCTTCCGGGCCTGTGTGAAGAAGAAGTACCCGAAGCTCAAGGTGCTGGAGATCCCCGCCAAGTGGGAGTCCGACACCGCGGCCGCCAAACTGGACACGCTGCTGGGCGCCAACCCCGACATCAAGGGCATCTACCTGCAGGCGGGCGGCGTGTATCTGGCGCCGACGCTGCAGACCCTGAAGTCGAAGAACATGCTGAAGACGGCGGGGCAGAAGGGCCACATCGTCATCGTCTCCAACGACGGCATCCCGCAGGAGTTCGACGCGATCCGCAAGGGTCAGATCGACGCCACGGTCTCCCAGCCCGCCGACGCCTACGCGAAGTACGGCATGTACTACATCAAGGCGGCCATGGCCGGGAAGACGTTCCGGCCCGGCCCCACCGACCACGGCTCGACCATCGTGAAGCTGCCCAGCGGCATCCTGGAGGACCAACTGCCCGCACCGCTGGTCACCAAGGAGAACGTCGACGACCCGAAGCTCTGGGGCAACACGGTCAAATGAGTACCCCGGTCAGCGCCCCGCTCGTGGAGGCCCAGGGGATCGTCAAGCGGTACGGCCCCACGGTCGCTCTCGCCGACGGCCGCCTCACCGTGCGGCCCGGCGAGTCCCACGCACTCGTCGGCCGCAACGGTGCCGGCAAGTCCACCCTGGTCAACGTCCTCACCGGACTGCAGGCGCCCGACGAGGGCACCGTACGCTTCGACGGCGAGCCCGCGCCCGCGCTCGCCGACCGGGACGCCTGGCGCCGCAAGGTCGCCTGCGTCTACCAGAAGCCCACGGTCGTCCCCGAGCTGTCGGTCGCCGAGAACCTGTTCATCAACCGGCAGCCCCTTCGGCGGGGGTTCATCAGCTGGCGCCGGCTGCGCAGCGAGGCCGCCGAGCTGCTCGCCACCTGGGACGTGCGCGTCGACCCCGAGGCCCGCACCGCCGACCTCCGGGTCGAGGACCGTCAAATGGTCGAGATCGCCCGGGCGTTGAGCTTCGGGGCTCGGTTCATCGTCCTGGACGAGCCGACCGCCCAGCTCGACAACCGGGAGATCGAGCGGCTGTTCGGCCGGATGCGTGCCCTGCAGGACTCCGGGGTCACCTTCCTGTTCATCTCGCACCACCTCCAGGAGGTGTACGAGGTATGCCAGACGGTCACCGTGCTGCGCGACGCCCGCTGGATCACCACCGCCCCCGTCGCCGAACTGCCGCGGGCGGCGCTGGTGGAGGCGATGGCCGGGGAGAGCGTCGCCGAGCAGGCGCACGGAGTGCGGGACACGGTGGCCGACGACGCGCCGGTCGCCCTCGAGGCGCACGGGCTCTCGTCGCCCTCGTACCGGGACATCGATCTCACCGTCCGCCACGGCGAGGTCGTCGGACTCGCCGGCTCCAGCGGCAGCGGGAAGATCGAACTGGCCGAGTCCCTCGCCGGACTGCACACCCCGACGAGCGGCACGGCACGGCTCGACGGCAGGCAGCTCCCGTTCGGGGACGTCCGGGCGGCACTCGGGGCCGGAGTCGGCTGCGTACCCCGTGACCGGCACGAACAGGGCCTGGTGACCGGGATGAGCATCGGCGACAACGCCACCCTCGGCGTCCTCGGGCGCCTCGGCCGCCACGGGTTCGTCGGCACCCGGCGCAAGCGCGCCGTCGCCGCCGACCTGATCGAACGCCTCGGCATCCACGCCGAGGGCCCCGACCAGCCCGTCTCCGACCTCTCCGGCGGCAACGCGCAGAAGGTCGTCATGGCCCGCGCCCTCGCCTCCGACCCGCGGCTGCTCGTCCTGATCAACCCCACCGCCGGCGTCGACGTGAAGTCCAAGGAGTCCCTGCTGGCCCGCATGGACAGCGCCCGCGAGGACGGCACCGCCGTGCTCGTCGTCTCCGACGAACTCGACGACCTGCGGCGCTGCGACCGCGTCCTCGTCCTCTTCCACGGCCGGATCGTCGCCGAGCACCCGGCGGGCTGGCACGACCACGAGCTGATCGCCTCCATCGAAGGAGTGGACCATGGCTGACACCAAGGCCCCGCCGCTGACGCCCGTCAAGGTCCAGGGGACCCGCTCGGCCAGAGCCGTCCTGCTCCGCCGGGCCCGTGAACTCGCCCTGGTTCCGGCCCTGTTGCTGCTCATGGTGCTGGGCGCGTTCGTCAACGACTCCTTCCTCACCGAGCGCAACATCATCTCGATCCTCGGTGCGTCCGCGGCCCTGGCCATGGTGGTGCTCGCGGAGTCGCTCGTCCTGATCACCGGCAAGTTCGACCTGTCGCTCGAATCGGTGGTCGGGATCGCGCCCGCCGTCGGCGCCCTGCTCGTCCTGCCCGCCGCCCAGTCCGGCTGGGGCACCGAGTGGCCCACCGCGCTCGCCCTCATCGCGATCCTCGTCGTCGGCGCGGCGATCGGCGCCCTCAACGGGATCCTCGTGGTGAAGTTCAGGCTCAACGCCTTCATCGTCACCCTGGCGATGCTGATCGTCCTGCGCGGGCTGCTGGTCGGCGCCACCAAGGGCAAGACGCTGTTCGGGATGCCCGACGCCTTCTTCACCCTGGCCACCACGACCTTCCTGCGCGTCCCGATGTCCGTGTGGCTGGCGGCGCTCGCCTTCGCGGTGAGCGGTCTGGTCCTGCGCTACCACCGGGTCGGCCGCGCCCTGTACGCCATCGGCGGCAACGCGGAGGCGGCCCGCGCGGCCGGCATCCGGGTCGAGCGCGTGATGCTCGGCGTGTTCGTGGTGGCCGGGGTCCTCGCCTCCGTCGGCGGGCTCCTGCAGACCGGGTACGTCGGCGCGATCAGCGCCAACCAGGGCAACAACATGATCTTCACCGTGTTCGCGGCGGCGGTGATCGGCGGCATCAGCCTGGACGGCGGCAAGGGAACCATGGCCGGCGCCCTCACCGGCGTGCTCCTGCTGGGCGTCGTACAGAACCTGCTGACCCTCGCCCAGGTGCCGTCGTTCTGGATCCAGGCCATCTACGGCGGGATCATCCTCGTCGCCCTCATGATCGCCCGCGTGACGACGGGCCGGGCCCAGGACTGAACCGCGGTGCCCGATTGCCCACCGACCGAAAGGACTTCAGTGTCCCAGGCCCCCGCCCGCGTCACCGCGGTCGACACCCACGACATCCGCTTCCCCACCTCGCGGGAACTGGACGGCTCCGACGCGATGAACCCGGACCCCGACTACTCGACGGCCTACGTCGTCCTGCGCACGGACGCCGGCGACGGGCACGAGGGGCACGGGTTCACCTTCACCATCGGGCGGGGCAACGACGTCCAGGTGGCTGCGATCGACGCGCTGCGGGGCCATGTGCTCGGCCGCCCGGTCGAGGAGCTGTGCGCCGACCCCGGCTCGCTCTTCCGGGACCTGATCGCCGACAGTCAGCTGCGCTGGCTCGGCCCCGAGAAGGGCGTGATGCACATGGCGATCGGGGCCGTCGTCAACGCCGTGTGGGACCTCGCCGCCCGGCGGGCCGGAAAGCCGCTGTGGCAGCTGCTCGCCGACGCCGATCCGGAGTGGCTGGTCGGCCAGATCGACTTCCGTTACATCACCGACGCGCTCTCCCCCGAGGAGGCCCTCGACCTGCTAGGACGCGGCAGGCAAGGAGCCGCGGAGCGCAGGGCCCGGCTGCTGGAGCGCGGCTTCCCCGCCTACACGACCTCTCCCGGCTGGCTCGGCTACGACGACGACAAGCTCACCCGGCTCGCCGCCCAGGCCGTCGCCGACGGCTTCCGGCAGATCAAGCTCAAGGTGGGCGCCGACCTGGCGGACGACGTACGGCGCTGCGGGGTCGCCCGCGCGGTCGTCGGACCGGACGTCCGCCTCGCCGTCGACGCCAACCAGCGCTGGAACGTGGACGAGGCGATCGCCTGGACCAAGGCCCTCGCCGCTTTCGACCCGTACTGGATCGAGGAGCCCACCAGCCCCGACGACGTCCTCGGGCACGCCACGATCCGCCGCGCGGTGAGCCCCGTCAAGGTCGCCAGCGGTGAACACGTGCACAACCGGATCGTGTTCAAGCAGATGCTCCAGGCCGGAGCCCTCGACATCGTGCAGATCGACGCGGCCCGGGTCGCCGGCGTCAACGAGAACCTCGCCATCCTGCTGCTCGCCGCCAAGTTCGGCGTCCCCGTCTGCCCGCACGCCGGCGGCGTCGGCCTGTGCGAACTCGTCCAGCACCTGTCGATGTTCGACTACCTGGCCGTCTCCGGCACCACCGAGGACCGGGTCATCGAGTACGTCGACCACCTCCACGAGCACTTCCTCACCCCCGTGGTGATCCGCGACGGCCACTACACGGCCCCCACCGAGCCCGGCTTCTCGGCCGCCATGCGCCCGGAGTCCCTCGCGCGGTACACCTTCCCCGGCGGCACCTTCTGGGCCGCCGACCCCGACACCCGGAAGGGACAGGCGGCATGAGCGACTTCGAGGGCCTCAGGGCCCTGGTCACCGGCGGCGCCTCCGGAATCGGCCGGGCGACCGCCGTCCTCCTCGCCGAACGCGGCGCCCGGGTCGCCGTGCTCGACCTGGACCCGTCCCCGGTGGACGAGCCACTGCTGGCCCACCGGGCCGACGTCGGCGACGACACCTCGGTGCGTACGGCCGTGGCCCGGGCCACCGAGGCCCTGGGCGGCCTCGACGTACTGGTCAACAACGCCGGGATCGGCGCCCAGGGCACCGTCGAGGACAACGACGACGAGGAGTGGCTGCGCGTCTTCGACGTCAACGTCCTCGGCATGGTCCGCACCGCCCGCGCCGCCCTCCCGCACCTGCGCCGCTCCCGGCACGCCGCCATCGTCAACACCTGCTCGATCGCCGCGACCGCGGGGCTTGAGCAGCGCGCCCTGTACAGCGCGACCAAGGGCGCCGTGTACTCCCTGACCCTGGCCATGGCCGCCGACCACGTCCGCGAGGGCATCCGCGTCAACTGCGTCAACCCGGGTACGGTCGACACCCCATGGGTCGGCCGCCTGCTGGACTCCGCCCCCGACCCGGCCGCCGAGCGCGCCGCCCTCCGGGCCCGCCAGCCCACCGGCCGCCTCGTCTCCCCGGCCGAGGTCGCGGGCGCCATCGCCTACCTGGCCGGTCCGCTGTCCGGCGCCACCACCGGCACCGCCCTCGCCGTCGACGGCGGCATGCAGGGCCTCAGGCTGCGCCCGGCGGCCCGGTGAACCGGCTGGGCCGCAGCGGCGTCGAGGTCGGCCCCCTGGGCTTCGGCGCCGCCGGGATCGGCAACCTCTACACCCCGGTCGGCGACGAGCAGGCGCACGAGGCCGTGACCGCCGCCTGGCAGCGGGGCATCCGCTACTTCGACACCGCGCCCCACTACGGCCTCGGCCTGTCCGAGCGCCGTCTGGGAGCGGCCCTGCGCGCCCACGACCGGGCCGCGTACACGCTCTCCACGAAGGTCGGCCGCCGCCTGGAACCCGCCGACGGCACCGGAGACGACCTCGCGAACGGCTTCGCCGTCCCCGCCACCCTGCGCCGCGTCTGGGACTTCAGCGCCGACGGCGTCCGCCGGACCCTGGAGGCGAGCCTCGGCCGCCTCGGCCTCGACCGCGTCGACGTCGTCTATCTGCACGACCCCGACGACCATGCCGAGCAGGCCTTCCGTGAGGGCTATCCCGCACTGGAGAAGCTCCGCTCGGAGGGCGTCGTCGGTGCGATCGGCGCGGGGATGAACCAGGCCGGGATGCTCACCCGGTTCGTCCGCGACACGGACGTGGACGTCGTCCTCTGCGCCGGCCGCTACACCCTGCTCGACCAGAGCGCCGCGGCCGAGCTGCTGCCCGAGGCCCTCGCCCGGGGCGTGTCGGTCGTCATCGGCGGCGCCTTCAACTCGGGCCTGCTGGCCGATCCGGCACCGGATGCGACGTACGACTACGGCCGTGCGCCCCGGGAGCTGCTGGACCGCGCCCTTAGGCTGAAGGCCGTCGCCGCCCGGCACGGCATCGGCCTGCGCGCCGCCGCCCTGGCCTTCTGCTCCGCGCACCCTGCCGTCGCCTCCGTGCTGGCCGGCGCCCGCTCCGCCGCCGAGGTCCACGACAGCGCCGAGCAGTTCGCCACCACCGTCCCGGTCGCCTTCTGGCAGGAACTGCGCGACACCGGTCTGCTGCCCCCCGAGGAGCCGTCATGAAAGTCGCCCTGCACACCAAGGTCCGCGCCGGACGCATCGCCGACTACGAGGCTGCCCACCGCGAGGTCCCCGAAGAACTCACCGACGCCATCCGTGCCTGCGGAGCCACCTCCTGGACCATCTGGCGCAGCGGCACCGACCTCTTCCATCTCCTGGAGTGCGAGGACTACGCCCGCCTGCTCGCCGCCCTCGAACGGCTGCCGGTCAATGTCGCCTGGCAGGCCCGCATGGCCGAGCTGCTGGACGTCGTGCACGACTACTCCGAGGGCGGCACGGACGCCGGGCTGCCCGTCGTCTGGGAGCTGCCGTGACCGTCGACGCCCACCACCACGTCTGGGACCTGTCGGTCCGCGACCAGGGCTGGATCACCGGCCCCGCACTCCGGCCGCTCAGACGCAGCTTCGGCCTCGCCGACCTGGAACCCGAGACCCGGGCGGCCGGAGTGGACCGTACCGTTCTCGTCCAGACGGTCACCGTGCCCGAGGAGACTCCGGAGCTCCTGGCGCTGGCAGCCGCGAGCGACCTGGTGGCGGGCGTCGTCGGCTGGACGGACCTCACCCGCCCCGGCGTCGCCGACGAGCTGGCCCGTCTGCGCGAGATGCCCGGCGGCCGCTTCCTCAAGGGCATCCGCCACCAGGTCCAGAGCGAACCCGACCCCGACTGGCTGCTCCGGGCCGACGTGCAACGAGGCCTCGCCGCCGTCGCCGGGGCCGGCCTCGTCCACGACCTCGTGGTCCTGCCCCACCAGCTCCCGGCCTGCTCCAAGGCGGCCGCATCGCTGCCCCACCTCACCTTCGTGCTCGACCACTTGGGCAAGCCCCCCATCGCCGCCGGGGAACGCGAACCCTGGACGACCCACCTGCGATCCCTCGCCGCACTGCCCAACACCGTCGCCAAACTCTCCGGGCTGGTCACCGAGGCCGACCCCGCCTCCTGGAGAGTCGCCGACCTGCGCCCGTACACCGACACCGCCCTCGAGGCCTTCGGCCCCGACCGCCTGATGTTCGGCTCCGACTGGCCGGTGTGCACCCTGGCGGCCCCCTACGCACAGGTGCACGCCGCGGCGAGGGAACTGACGTCGGGCCTCGGCGAGGCGGAGCGCAGCGCCCTGTTCGAGGGCACCGCGAGGCGCGTCTACGACCTCTGAGCCACTCCGGCCAGCCGCGTGGGCGGCAGGTACTCCCGCACGTACGTCCGCTGCCAGCACGCCCCCGTCTCCCGCAGCTCGCGCCACGTGGTGTAGCGGTAGCGGAAGAGACGGGCGCGGATGTAGCGGGGCGGGGCGCCCGGCGGGAACGGCGAGCGGCGCAGCAGCCTCAGGGTGTCGCGGTCCTCCTCCAGCAGCCGTTCCACCAGAGCGCCGAACCAGTCACCGGCGTAGGCCGGGGACAGCGCGGCGAACCACATCAGCCAGTCCAGGCGCAGGTGGTAGGGCGCGAACTGGCGGGGCCAGCGCCGGGGGTCGCCGGGCTTGCCCCTGAACACGTACTCCCGCCAGTCCGAGTCCTCCCGCGGTACGTCGTCCCGTGTGCCCTCGACCACCACCTCGTAGCGGATCCGGCTGACGCTGCCGAACGCACCGTAGGTGTTCACCAGGTGCAACGGGTCGAAGGAGCGGTTCATGACCTGGCGGCGGGAGATCATGTTGCGCACCGGGTGGTAGCTCAGACAGACCAGCAGCGCGGCGATCGCGAGGACCAGGACCTCGTACCACAGCGGCGCCGCCGGCACCGTCGGTGCCCTGGCGGGCAGCCGGAGCGCGGACAGGGCCAGCACGATGGTGATCCAGTTCAGCCAGGAGAAGTTGCCGGACAGCACCAGCCACAGCTGGGTGACGATCATCAGCGCGGCGGCGGCCGAGGCGATGGGCTGCGGCGTGAACAGCAGCACCGGCACGACCAGCTGGGTGAGGTGGTTGGCGGCCACCTCCACCCGGTGCAGGGGCCTGGGCAGATGGTGGAAGAACCAGCTCAGCGGGCCCGGCATCGGTTGCGTCTCGTGGTGGTAGTCCAGACAGGTCAGCTTCCGCCAGCACGCGTCGCCCCGGAGCTTGATCAGCCCGGCCCCGAACTCGACCCGGAACAGGATCCAGCGCAGCAGGAACAGCGCGACGACGGGCGGTGCGACCTCGTCGTTGCCGAGGAAGGCGGCCAGGAAGCCGACCTCCAGCAGCAGCGACTCCCAGCCGAACGCGTACCAGGTCTGGCCCACGTTGACGATCGACAGATACAGCGCCCAGGGCACCAGCCACAGCACGATGCCCGCCCACAGCGGCAGCAGGGAGTCCGCGCCGGCCAGCAGCGCCGCCGACACCGCACAGCCGGCCCAGGCACAGGCCGCGAAGAAGCGGTCCGAGTAGTGCAGATGGAACAGGCTCGGGGTCCGCCTGAAGGGTGCCCGGGCCGTGAAGCGGGGGATCGGCAGCATGCCGCGCTCGCCGAGCAGGGCCCGGAACTGGAGGGCGGCCACCAGGAAGGCGACGAGGTACACACCGGCCAGAGCCCGCTGGAAGACCAGCCGGCTCAACCAGTAGTCGGGTGCGGTGAACCAGTCCACGGCTGTGCGCTCCTGCCTCCATTGTGGCCGCCGGGCAGGCGCTGCGCCCCAAGGCCCTGTCACTCCCGGTACCGCGCCGGCGCGCTTGCGTAACCCCGGCGAATGAAGCAGACGGCCGTCGTCCCGGTCGAAGAATCCGGGAAACCCTGGCAAGGTGGCCCCATGGCTGATCGGGGAGCGAGCGCCCCGTCACTCACCGAGGACTGGCCCGCCCATCCGGGCCCGATTCTGGCGCTCAACCGCATGGGCAGCTTCGACTGGGACCTGGACGCTGGCCTGTTCCACATGGACGCCCAGGCCCACGAGGTGTTCGACGTCCTTCCCGAGGAGTACGACGGCCGCCCGCAGTCCCTGGCGGTCCGCGTGCCGCCCGCGGAGGCCGCCCGGCTGGACGCGGTGGTGGCCCAGGCCATCAAGGACGGCAGCGAGAACTACGGCGCCTACTTCCGCATCCGCTGCCGTGACGGCACCCCGCGCTGGACCCACACCCAGGGCTACATCCGGCGCGACGAGACCGGCCGGCCGCGCCGGGTCGTGGGCATCGTCCGCGACGCCACCGAGGAACTCGCCGACAGCGAGTCGCGCAGTGTGCGGGCCGCCCAGGACCAGGCCTTCCGCCAGCAGACCAACGTCGTCCAAGTCATATCCGCCGCCCTCTCCCACGCGCGCACCGTCCAGGACGTGATCGACGTCCTCAAGGACACCCACGGCGTCCGCCACCTCGGCGCGGCGAGCCTCGTCATGGGTCTGGTGGAGGCCGGCCGGATCCGGCTCATCGCGGAGGGCCCCGTGGGCAGCTTCGTGCCCGGCACCCGGATCACCCGGATAGACGAGCCGTACCCGATGGGCGAGGTCGTCCGCACGCTCGCCCCGCGCTTCATCGAGTCCCCGGAGGAGTTCGCCGAGGGCTACCCGATCCTGTGGCCGCACATCACCGGCCTGCGCATCACCTCGGCCGTCTATCTGCCGCTGATCGCCCAGGCCCAGCCGTTCGGCGCCATGGGCCTGCTCTACAACGACCGGCAGGGCTTCTCCAGCGAGGAGCGCGCCGTCCTGGTGGCGCTCGGCAGCACCATCGCCCAGAGCCTGCAGCGGGCCATGCTCTACGAGCAGGAGAAGGACCTCGCCCAGGGCCTCCAGCAGGCGATGCTGCCCCGCACCATCCCGAGCGTCCGCGGCGCCGACATCGCCGTCCGCTACCGCGCCGCGACCCTGGGGGGCGCCCTCGGCCGGGACATCGGCGGCGACTGGTACGACCTGATCCCGCTGCCCGGCGGCCGGGTCGGCGCGGTCATCGGAGACGTACAGGGCCACGACACGCACGCGGCGGCCGTGATGGGCCAGCTGCGGATCGTGCTGCGCGCCTACGCCGCAGAAGGGCACACCCCGGCCACCGTGATGGCCCGCGCCTCCGTCTTCCTCCATGAACTCGACACCGACCGCTTCGCCACCTGCCTGTACGCGGAGGCCGACCTGTCCACCGGGGTCGTCCAGGTGGTCCGGGCCGGGCACATCGACCCGCTGCTCAAGGACGCCGACGGCACATGCCGCCGGGTCCCGGTCGAGGGCGGGCTCCCACTCGGCCTGTCCGCCGAGTTCGGCCGCCTGGAGTACCCCGTGGCGACGCTGGAGCTCGACCCCGGCGACACCCTGCTGCTGTGCACCGACGGGCTCGTCGAGCAGCCCGGTGCCGACCTCGACGACGGGATGCGGGACCTGACGACCCTCATCGCCAAGGGCCCGGACGAGGTGCGCGAGCTCGCCGCCCGGCTGATCGAGGTGGCCGCGGAGCGCGGCGGGGACGACGACGTGGCGCTGCTCCTGCTGCGCCGCCGGGCCGCCGAGGCACCGCGGGCCGCCGGCCGGCTCCAGCAGCATGTGGCCCCCGGTGACCCGGAGGCGCTCACCCACGCCCGGCACATGATCCGCGCCGCGGTCCGCACCTGGGGCGCCCGGGACCGGGCCGACGAGATCGAACTGGTCGCCGACGAACTGATCACCAACGCCCTGATGCACACCGAGGGCTCGGCGATCGTCACCCTGCGGGGCCTGGAAGGCAGCGACCGGCGGGTGCGGGTCGAGGTCGAGGACTGCTCCAGCGCCCTGCCGCGTCGGCGCGACGCGGGGGAGGACGGGGTCTCCGGACGCGGACTGCTCCTGGTCGACCTGCTCGCCGACGTGTGGGGCGTGGAGGCGCGCGGCGGCGGCAAGGCGGTGTGGTGCGAGTTCCTGGTGCCCGTGCGCGCCTGACCGCACGTGCCCCGGATGGCACTCTTGACGTATGCCGGAACTGCCCGAGGTGGAAGCCCTCAGGGACTTCCTGACCGAGAACCTGGTCGGCCACGAGGTCGTACGGGTGCTGCCCGTCGCGATCAGCGTCCTGAAGACGTACGACCCACCGGTCAACGCGTTCGAGGGCAGCGAGGTCACCGCCGTGCACCGGCACGGGAAGTTCCTCGACATCGGGTCGAGCACCGGGCTGCACTTCGTCACCCACCTGGCCCGCGCGGGCTGGCTGCAGTGGAAGGACCGGCTCCCGGACGGCCCGCCGCGCCCCGGAAAGGGGCCGCTCGCCCTGCGCGTGGCCCTGGAGACCGGTGCGGGCTTCGACCTCACGGAGGCCGGTACCCAGAAGAAGCTCGCCGTGTACATCGTCCACGACCCGCAGGAGGTGCCCGGGGTGTCCCGCCTCGGCCCGGACCCGCTCGCCGCAGGCTTCGACGAGGACCGCTTCGCCGCCCTGCTGAAGGACGAGCGGCGCCGGATCAAGGGCGCCCTGCGCGACCAGAGCCTGATCGCCGGGGTGGGCAACGCGTACAGCGACGAGATCCTGCACGCGGCGAGGATGTCGCCGTTCAAACTGGCCGCGTCCCTGACCCCCGAGGAGACCGGCCGACTCTACGAGGCCCTGCGCACCACCCTCACCGAGGCGGTCGAACGCTCGCGCGGGCTGGCCGCGGGACGGCTGAAGGCCGAGAAGAAGAGCGGTCTGCGGGTCCACGGCCGCACCGGCGAGCCCTGCCCGGTCTGCGGCGACACGATCCGCGAGGTCTCGTTCAGCGACTCCTCGCTCCAGTACTGCCCCACCTGCCAGACGGGCGGCAGGCCCCTGGCCGACCGCAGACTGTCCCGGCTGCTGAAGTGAGCCCCGCGGCTAGTGCGGGTTCAGGGTCACCAGCCGCTGTCCGTCCGTGGTGCGTACCTCATAGCGGTCGATCTGGTCCGGACTCATCGTGGAGCCCGCCATGGTGGTGACCGTGCGAGTGTCGTGGTCGCCCGCCTTCCAGCCGGAGACGACCTGCTCGGAGCCGTCGTGGCCGATGACCACGAGCCGGCAGGAGTGCGGCCCGGTGGCGTCCTTCACTTCCAGCCGCATCCGGCTGCCGAAGTCCCCGTCCTCGGTCGTGACCTGCGCCCACACCCCCGTCGCCGGGTCGGTCGCCGCGGTGACCCGGGCGGGCGGCTCGTCGTGCCCGGCGTAGGCGATGATCCCCGGCCCGGCCACGGCCAGCACCACCGAGGCGGCCAGGCCGTACAGGAGGCGACGGCGCCGGGCCCGGTGCCGGTGGGTGAGCTCGCCGAGGAGCCGGTCCAGCAACCGGGGGCCGGGCTGGGCCATGGGGTGCACGAAGCGCGGCGTGGCCCGGCGGTACAGCATCAACTGCCGTGCCGTGGGTCCGAACTCGGTCACGTGTGCCGCGCACTGAGGGCACTCCATGAGGTGGTCCTCGAAGCGGAAGGCCTCCGCCTCGTCCAGCACGCCGAGCGCGTACGCGCCGACGTCGCGATGCCTTTCCAGGGACCTCATGCCGAATCCTCGTGCCTATGGGTGTGGGTGGGGTTACTCCTTGCTCCCACCCGTACGCAGGGGACCATCGAATCACTCAAGGCACACACCGAATCGTGACCAAGAGATTCGGAGCCGCCGGGCCCGCGGATTGGTCCGAATTCCCTGCGGCTCAAAAAAGATGGATGGCGAGATGCCCGAGCGGCAACCCGAGCCGCCAGGCAGGCGTCCACACCTTCGGCCCGTCGTCCTCGCCGAACACCGCGCCGCCCTGCGGCACCGCGTCCAGGTCGGGCGCGAGCAGCTCGGTCTCCTCCAGCCAGCGCCAGGCCTCGGCAGCCAGGGCCAGGTCCGGCGAGGGCGTGCCGCACGCGGCCTGCTCGGCGGTCAGCTCGGCCATCCGCGCGCGCACCCAGTCCTGCCACGGCTGGTCGTACGCCGTCAGCGACAGCCAGTTCTCCAGCTGGGAGATCACCCGGATGCCGGACAGTTCGCCGTCGGTGTCGGAGAGGAAGACGGTCAGCGCCAGCGCGTCCCGGCCGGCCCGGAACTCGAAGGACGTCGGCGGCATCAGATCGCCGGTGCGCAGCAGCTCGTCGGCGATGTACTCGGCGTACAACCAGGCCATGGGGACGGCCAGTTCACCGCCGCCGGTGCCGCCCGTGCTCTCGTGCCCTCTGTGCAGCATCCCTTCCTGCCTTCCTCCGGTACGTGCGTGTCGCCCGAACCCCTGGACTCAATAGGGGCAGCCCCCGTCCGGAACGCGGATGAGGACAGCTGATTGCCCGAACGGGGGTCGTAGCAAGGCGCTTTACCAAGGTTTGACCAGGACCTCGGTTTCACCGCAGGTCGGCCGCATAACCCGGAAGGACCCTGCGCAGGGCGCGCAGCGCGTAGTACGCGCGTGACTTCACGGTACCCGGTGGAATTCCGAGGGTCTGCGCGGCTTCTGCCACACTGGCCCCGCGGAAATACACGAGTATCAAAACGTCACGGTGTTCCGGGGTGAGTGTCTTCACAGCCTCCCGGACATCGAGCATCGCCGCGGCCCGTTCGGCGTGGTCGGCGGTCACCCGGGCGTTCTCGGGCACCTCGTCGACGACCTCGGGCGGGCGCGCCTGCCGGGCCCGCCGGGCGTCGATCGCGAGCCGCCGGGCGACGGTCAGCAGCCAGGGCCGTACCGAGTCGAAGCCGTCCGCGTGCACCGCCTCGGGGTGCTGCCAGGCGCGCACCAGGGTCTCCTGGACGAGGTCCTCGGCGCGCTGGCGGTCCCCGTCGCTCAGCCTGAGCAGCAGTGCGAAGAGGGAACCGCCGTGCTCGCGCTGGAGCGCGGCGAGCTCGTGCTCGGCGGTCGTCGTCCCGTGCTGAAGTGAGGTTCCGGCCGTCATGGCCGTATGGCAGCGCAGGGTGCCGCCCGGGGACAGGGGGCGCACACGGCTCTGCGACGGACGGTCGATCGTGTCGGCGAACGGTAGGGCGAGCGCTCCGCGACGGCGTGTGCACAGCTCCGGACGGGTTAAAGAGGGCGGCCGAGCCGTTTGCATGGAAGGCGGTATTCATACCCATATGTTCATCAAGGCGTGGTCGGTAAATACGACGATCCCGGGGTGAGCTGATGATCGGACGAAAGCACCAGGTGGCGGTGGCCATGACCGCGCTTCTCGCCGCAGCCGCCGCGTGCCAGAACCACCAACGGCAGGAGGTCGCCCGGCATGAGGTCCGTGTTCCGGGCCTTCCGGCGCCGACCGCCGCCCGCGGCTTCACCCTGGTCGCCTCCGGCGACGTCATGCCGCACGGCTCCGTCAACGAACGGGCCCGCTACGACGCAGGCGGCAACGGATACGACTTCCGCCCGATGCTCTCCGGCGTCGAACCCGTCGTGCGCCAGGCCGACCTGGCGCTGTGTCACCTGGAGACCGTCTACGGCGACGGCGGCACCCCCGCCGGCACCACGGACGTCGCCTCCCCGCCGCAGATCGCCGAGGGCCTCGCCGCCACCGGGTACGACGGCTGCTCCACGGCCTCCGACCGGGCCCTGGACGACGGCGCCCCGGGCATCGGGCGCACCCTGGACACCATGGACCGGGCGGGCCTCGGACATCCCGGAACCGCCCGTACCGAGCAGGAGGCCCACTCGGTCACGATGCACCAGGCCGGCCCGGCCAGGGTCGCGCACCTGTCGTACACCTACGGCACCGGCGGCCGCTCGTTCCCGGCCGGACAGCCCTGGGCCGTCAACCTGATCGAGTCGAACCGGATCATCGACGACGCCCGCGCCGCGCGCCTGTCGGGCGCCGACGTGGTCGTGGTCTCCGTGCACTGGGGCACCGACTGGCAGGACGCCCCCGACCGGCTCCAGCTCGACCTCGCGCAGCGCCTCACCGCCTCGAAGACGAACGGCCGCCCGGACATCGACCTGATCCTCGGCACCGATGCCCATGTCCCGCAGGCGTACGAGAAGGTCAACGGCACCTGGGTGATCTACGGCATGGGCGACCAGATCGCCGGCGAGATGTACAACGACAAGGGCGTGCGGGACTCGCGCGGCAACGAGTCCACGATCGGCCGCTTCACCTTCTCCCCGCCCACCGGTCCCGGCGGCCGCTGGGCGGTCACCAAGGCCGAGTTCATCCCGCAGGCGTTCGACGTCGACGCCGGCCGGGTGGTCGACCTCAACGAGGCGATCGCCCGCGGCGCCGACCTGGAGGGCGTGCGCGACCGCATCAGGGACGTCGTCCTCAGCCGCGGGGCCGCCGCGGACGGGCTGGCCATGGGCGAGTGATCACCGGGCGGGCGGCCGCCCGGCCAGCGCCGAGCGGCGGTAGGAGTAGCCGAAGTAGACCACGCAGCCGATCACGAACCAGACGGCGAACCGCACCCAGGTCTGCCACTGCAGGAACGTGATCAGCCAGATCGAGAAGACCACGCCCAGCGCGGGCACGAACGGCATCCACGGCGTGCGGAAGGAGCGCGGCAGCTCGGGCTGCCGGTAGCGCAGCACGATCACCGCCGCGCACACCACCACGAACGCCAGCAGGATGCCGATGTTGGTCAGCTCGGCCGCCTCACCGATCGGCAGGAACCCGGCGATCGCGGCCGACGCCGCCCCGACGATCCACGTCACCCGGGTCGGCACGTGCCGCGTCGGGTGCGTCTTGGCGAACCAGTGCGGCAGCAGCCCGTCCCGGCTCATGCTGAACCAGACCCGGGTCACCCCCAGCATGAAGGTGAACATCACCGTGAGGATGCCGATGATCGCGCCCACCGCGATCACATCGGCGAGCCCGCTCAGTCCCACGGCCTTGAACGCCGAGGAGAAGCCGCTCTCCGGGTCGATGTCCTTGTAGTTCTGCATGCCGGTCAGCACCAGGCAGGCCGCCACGTACAGCACCATCGAGATCGCCAGCGAGTAGATGATGGCCTTGGGCATGTGCCGCTGCGCGTCCTTGGACTCCTCGGCCGCGGTCGACATGGCGTCGTAGCCGAACACCGCGAAGAACACCGTCGCCGCACCCGTGAACGCGCCGCTGATGCCGAACGGGAAGAACGGGTGGTAGTTCGCGGTGTTGATGTGGAACACGCCCACCGCGATCACCAGCAGCACCACCAGCACCTTCAGCGTCACCACGAACGTCTCGAAGCGGGCCGCGCTGCGGATGCCCTGGGTGAGCAGCCAGGCGATCAGCAGGCACAGCACCGCGGCGAACAGGTCGACCCGGTGCCCGTGCCCGGTGCCCGGCGCGCCCAGCATCCAGGCGGGCAGGTTCGCGCCCATCTCCTCGACCAGGAAGCCGAAGTACCCGGAGATGCCGATGGCGACCACGGCGACGATCGCCGTGTACTCCAGCAGCAGGTCCCAGCCGATGAACCAGCCCGCGAACTCGCCGAGCACCGCGTAGCCGTACGTGTACGCCGACCCCGCCTTCGGGATCAGCCCGGCGAACTCGGCGTACGACAGCGCGGCGCAGGCGCTCGCCAGGCCGGCGATCAGGAACGACACCAGCACCGCGGGCCCGGCCGTGCCGTTGGCCACCGTGCCGGCCAGCGTGAAGATGCCCGCGCCGATGATGCCGCCCACACCGATCGCGGTGAGCTGCCACAGCCCGAGCGACCTGTCCAGCCGTGGGCCCTCGGCCATTTCGGTCTCTTCGATGTGCTCGATGGGTTTGCGGCGGAGAATCCCTTCGCCTGCCCGGAGCTTGGCCATGCGCCTCACCTCTTCGCCGACGGCAAACGGCTGACGGCGGATCATGATGGCCCAGGGGCGTCATGGACGGAAGACGCCACGCACGGGCGCGTGGGGCGCGGACCAGTCCGGTGTCCAGGTGCGGTCCTCCGGCCGGGCGGGGCGCCGGTCGGCGAGGTGGGTGCGCAGGGCGGCGAGCGCCGGGTGCGGGTCGGCGGTGACCCACAGCAGGGAGTGCGGGTAGACGGGTGTCGGGTCGAGCAGCCGGATACGGCGCAGATCGTGGCCGGCCGGCCAGACCAGCCGGGTCTGCTCGCTGACGAGGGTCGCCAGCGTGCTGTCAGCGGCGACCGCGTCTTGTACCGCCCCGGTGAAGTTGGGGCCCGAGGAGTCGATGGTGAGCCCGAACTCGGCGGCGAGTGAGGCGTAGTAGGCGGCCCACTCGGTGCCGTCCACGAGGCCCGGCATCCAGATCCGGTGCCCGGCCAGTTCCCCGGGCGAGACCGAGCGGAGGCCGGCCAGGGCGTGCCCCGGGCCGGTGAGCAGCTGGATCGGTTCGTCGTGGACGCGCGCCGCCTCGACGCCCCTGGGCAGCTGCCGCCCGGGCATGGTGACGGCACGGAAGGACGCGTCGATCGTCCCGGAGCGCAGGGCGGTGAGCGCCGAGTCCACGTCGAAGAGCGTGACGACGTCCAGGGCCACGTCCGGGTGCGCCTCGTGGAAGCCGCGCAGCAGCGCCGCGGGGGCGAGCCGCGGCCCGATCACATCGACCCGCAGCGCCCGCCGCCCCGGCCGCACCGAAGCCGCGGCCCGCTCCTCGGCCAGCAGCAGCTCGCGGGCATGGGGGAGGAACGCCTGTCCGTCGGCGGTCGGCTCAGCGCCCCGCGCGGTACGTGTGAACAGCCGCACACCCAGCTCCTTCTCCAGCCCGGCGATCCGCTTCGAGACGGCCTGCTGGGTGACGGCCAGCGCGGCGGCGGCCTCCTGGAACTGCCCCGCGTCGACCACGGCGACGAAGGTGCGCACGGCTTTCAGGTCCACCGCGTCACCCTACAACCGATGGTTGTGTCTCGAAGGCCTCCGGTTGTTTGCCACCGCGGCCACCTGCTCGATTTCATGGCCCGGGTCAACGGGAGGTTGTGCATGGGACGGCGGTTCGGGTGGCTGTGGGCTGCGTACTCGGTCAGTGCGTTCGGGACCTGGCTCGCCTTCGACGCCTTCGCGATGACCGCGGTCCTCGTGCTGCACGCCGGATCCGCCCAGGTGGCACTGCTCGCCGCGGCCGGGCCCGCCGTGGGCGCCCTGCTGGCGACGCCGCTCGGGCCCTGGACGGAGTTCCGGCGCAAGCGGCCCGTGATGGCCGCGATGGACCTCGTCCGGTGCGTCGCGCTGCTCAGCATCCCCGCCGCGTACGCGCTCGGCGGCCTCGGCCTCGGCCAGCTGCTGATGGTCTCCGTCGTCGTCGCGGCCGCCGACATCACCTTCAACGCGGCCTCCGGTGCCTTCCTGAAGGGGCTCGTGCCGGCCGACCGGCTGCTCACCGCGAACGCCCGGTTCGAGTCGACGAACTGGACCGCCCTGGTCCTCGGACCGCCCCTCGGCGGTGCTGCGATCGGCCTGTTCGGTCCGGTCACGACCGTCGTGGCGAACGCGGTCAGCTTTCTGCTGTCGGCCCTGGGTATCCGGGCCGTCGGCGGCGGCGAGCCGCGCCCGGAGCGCACCGGCTCCGGCCGTCTGCGGGCCGCCGACCTGTTCGACGGCTGGCGGTACATCCTCGGCAGCCCTCGGCTGCGGCCCCTGTTCCTCAACACGCTGGTGGCCAACGCCCTGATCATGGTGGCCGCACCGCCGCTGGCCGTCCTGATGCTCGGCCCGCTCGGTTTCGCCCCCTGGCAGTACGGTCTCGCCTTCGCCGTGCCCAGCCTGGGCGGTCTCCTCGGCTCCCGGCTGGCCCGCCCGCTCGTGGCCCGGTACGGGCAGCTGCGGGTGCTGCGCACCGCGGGGACCCTGCGCGCGGTCTGGCCCGTCGGGCTGGCCTTCGTCCGGCCCGGCCTGCGCGGGCTGCTGCTGGTGATGGCCCTGGAGCTGGGGGTGATCACCGGCTCGGCCGTCTTCAACCCGGTCTCCGTCACCCGCCGCCTGGAGTGCACCCCGGACGACCGGGTCGCCCGCACCCTGTCCGCCTGGTCCGTCACCGGCAAGGCCGCCACGGCCGCCCTGACCGCTCTGTGGGGCCTGCTGGCGAGCCTCACCGGCCCGCGCGCCGCGATCGCCCTCGCCGGTGTCCTGCTGCTGGCGACCCCGCTTCTGCTCCCGCGCACGCCCCGGACTACGGCACGACCGTCACCGGCCAGCGTCCCGCCTTCACCAGACGCACCGCGACCGAGCCGATGATCCGGTGGCCGGCCTGCTCGGAGGCGCCCACCACCACCGCGTCCGCCTTCAGCTCGTCGGCCGCCTTGACCAGGCCGGTGTAGGGGTCGCCGCGGAAGGTGTGGAACTCCCAGCGCACGTCGAATATCCCCCTGACCCGCTCGGTCGCCTCACGGATCTGTGCGATCAGGTCTTCGGCGATCTCGTCGGTGGTCTCGGCCACCGGCGCCCCGAGCGCCGCTCCGGCCGCGAGCACCGGCTGCACGTACACCGCGGCCAGCAGTGCGTTCTGCCGCCGGGCCAGACCGCCCGCGTACGCGGCGGCCCGCATCGAGGAGTCGGAGCCGTCCATCCCGACCACGATGACCTTGGGCCCGTCCGTGCCCCGCTCGAACTGGTGCGCGTGCTGTTCGTGCTGCTCCGTCACATCCCGAGGCTATCGGAATCAAAGCTTCCCGCCGAGGCCCGGGCCCGCTGGACGGGCGGGCCGCCAGGGCCCGCTGGACGGGCGGGCTGCAGGAGTCTGCTGATCGGGCGAGCTGCTGGGGTCTGCTGGACGGGCGAGCCGCCGGGGTCTGCTGATCGGGCGAGCTGCTGGGGTCTGCTGGACGGGCGAGCTGCTGGGGTCTGCTGATCGGGCGAGCCGCCCGGGCCCGCTCGACGGGCGAGCCGCCCGGGCCCTTCCTACAGTCGGAACCATGACTGCCACCGCCGGGCCGGCCGCACGAAGGGATGCCCCGGGCCCGATGCGCCCGCGCGCCGGCGGCCGCCTCGGCTGGGTGCCCGAGGCCTTCGGGGCACTCTTCGCCGCACTCGGCCTGCTCTGCGCCCTGCTCGCGTTCTTCGCCCCGCTGCGCCGCCTCCTGCGCCCGGTCGCGCACGCCATCGACCTGGTCCTGATCCCGATCAGCGCCAACCTCGCCTACGCGGTCTTCCTGTTCCTGCTGGCCGCCGCCACCGCCGCCCGCAAGAAGGCCGCCTGGTGGCTGGTCGTCGTCTATCTGGGGCTGCTCGTCCTCAGCGACATCCTCGGCGTGGCCCTCGGGCAGTACGCCGTGTCGCTGCCCTCCCTCGTGCTGTGCACCCTGCTGCTGGTCCTGCTGGTGGTGGCCCGCAAGGAGTTCTACGCCGCCTCCCGCCGCGGTGCCGTGTGGCGGGCGCTGGGCGTGCTGGTGGCCGGTCTCGCCGTGGCGATCTTGGTCGGCTGGGGCCTGGTCCTGCTGTTCCCCGGAACCCTCCCGCAGGGCCAGCACCTGGCCTGGGCGGCCGACCGGGTGTGCGGCGGGCTGGTCTCCAACAACTCCTTCGGCGGCCACCCGCCGCGCAAGGTCACCTTCCTGCTCGGCCTGTTCGGCGCCCTCGCCCTGCTGAACGCCGCCGCCACGCTGTTTCGCTCACAGCGCCTGGAGGCGGCCCTGCACGGTGACGAGGAGGCCCGTATCCGCGCCCTGCTGCAGGCCTACGGCGACCGGGACTCGCTCGGCTACTTCGCCACCCGCCGGGACAAGGCCGTCGTCTTCTCCGCCAGCGGCAAGGCCGCCGTCACCTACCGCGTCGAGGCCGGGGTGTGCCTCGCCAGCGGCGACCCCGTCGGCGACCCGGAGGCCTGGCCGCGCGCCATCGCCGAGTGGCTGGACCTGGCCCGCCGCTACGCGTGGGCACCCGCGGTCATGGGCGCCTCCGAGGACGGCGCCCGTGCCTACGCCCGCGCCGGTCTCGGCGCCCTCCAGCTCGGCGACGAGGCGATCCTGCACGTGCCCGGCTTCGACCTCGACGGCCGCGACATGCGCGTCACCCGCCAGGCCGTGCACCGGGTCCGCCGCACCGGCGCCACCTGCCGCATCCGCCGCCACTCCATGCTCACCGACCGGGAGATGGAGGAGGTCGTCGACAAGGCCGACGCCTGGCGGGACACCGAGACCGAACGCGGCTTCTCCATGGCCCTGGACCGGCTCGGCGACCCCGCCGACGGCGACTGCCTGCTCGTGGAGGCCCTCGGCGAGGGCGGCAGCCTCCTGGCGCTGCTGTCCTTCGTCCCCTGGGGGCGCGCCGGCGTCTCCCTGGACCTGATGCGCCGTGACCGCAGCGCCCCCAACGGGGTCATGGAGTTCATGGTCGCCGAACTGTGCGCGGCCGCCCCGAAGCTGGGGGTGCGCAGGGTCTCCCTGAACTTCGCCGTCTTCCGCTCCGTGTTCGAGGAGGGCGCCCGCATCGGCGCCGGCCCCGTCCTGCGCCTGTGGCGACGCCTGCTGCTGTTCTTCTCCCGGTGGTGGCAGCTGGAGGCCCTCTACCGCTCCAACGCCAAGTACCACCCCGACTGGTATCCCCGCTTCATCTGCTACGGCGAGACCGCCTCCCTCGCCCGCATCGGCCTGGCCTCCGGCATCGCCGAGGGGTTCGTCTCCGTACCTTCCCTGCGCAAACTCTGGGGAAAGGGGCACCCGAAGGCGGGGCAGCAGCCCGCCAGCACGGAGGGCCTGCCGTCCCTGACGGCGCTCGGTCTCGACGGAGGGGGCGAGGCCGGGCCCGCCGCCCCCGAGGAGGCCCTGCCCGACCAGGTCCGCGTCCGGCACCGCCGACTCGACCGTCTGCGCGCCACCGGCACCGACCCGTACCCGGTCGGCGTACCCGGCCCCACCCACGCCCTCGCCGACGTGCCCATGGGCCAGGAGGTCAGCGTGGCCGGCCGGATCATGCTGGTCCGCGACTTCGGCGGCATCGTCTTCGCCGTCCTGCGCGACTGGTCGGGAGACCGCCAACTGGCCCTCACCCGCGACGGCTGCGGACCCGGCCTCGACCGCTTCCGCGCCGACACCGACATCGGCGACCACATCAGCGCCGCCGGACGCTCGGGCCTGAGCGACAAGGGCGAGCCCACCGTCTTCGTCACCTCCTGGCAGCTGACCGGCAAGTGCCTGCACCCCCTGCCCGACAAGCGCCGGGGACTCGCCGACCCCGAGGCCAAGGTCCGTCGCCGCTACCTCGACCTGGTGACCAGCCCGGACGCCCGAGGCGTCGTCCGGGCCCGCTCCGCCGCCGTGCAGGCCCTGCGCCAGGGCCTGCTGGACCGTGGCTTCCTGGAGGTCGAGACCCCGATGCTCCAGCAGATCCACGGCGGTGCCCACGCCCGGCCCTTCACCACCCACATCAACGCCTACGACCTCGACCTGTACCTGCGCATCGCGCCCGAGCTGTATCTGAAGCGGTTGTGCGTGGGCGGCCTGGAGAAGGTCTTCGAGCTGGGCCGCACCTTCCGCAACGAGGGCATCTCCTACAAGCACAACCCCGAGTTCACGATGCTGGAGGCCTACCAGGCGCACGCCGACTACGACGTGATGCTCGACCTCACCCGCGAGCTGATCCAGGGCGCCGCGACCGCCGCCTTCGGGTCCCCGGTCGCCCGCAAGGGCCGCCGGGAGTACGACATCTCGGGGCCGTGGCCGGTGAAGACCGTGCACGGGGCGCTGTCCGAGGTCCTGGACGAGGAGATCGGCCCCGGTACCGAGCTGCTCAGGCTGCACCGGCTGTGCGACCGCACCGGGGTGCCGTACACGGCCGACGACGGTCCGGGCGACGTGGTCCTGGAGATGTACGAGAGGCTGGTCGAGGAGCGCACCGAGCTGCCCACCTTCTACAAGGACTTCCCGACCGACGTCTCCCCGCTGACCCGGCAGCACCGCACCGACCCGCGGCTCGCCGAGCGCTGGGACCTCGTCGCCTTCGGCACCGAACTCGGCACCGCCTACTCCGAGCTGACCGACCCCGTCGAACAGCGCCGCCGGCTCACCGAGCAGTCCCTGCTGGCCGCCGGCGGCGACCCCGAGGCCATGGAGCTGGACGAGGACTTCCTGGAGGCCCTCGAATACGCCATGCCCCCGACCGGCGGGCTGGGCATCGGCGTCGACCGGCTGGTCATGTTCCTCACCGGCCTGACGATCCGGGAGACCCTGCCGTTCCCGCTGGTGCGGCGCCGCTGACGTCCGGCTCCGGGCCGGCCGCCCGCACGCCGTGCCGGGGCAGGGTCAGCAGCGCGACCACCGCGGCGGTCAGGCACAGCGCCGTACCGAGTTCGAAGCAGTCCCGGACCGCAACCCCCAGGTTGGCCTTGTACTGGTGGAAGCCGTTGAGCGGCGAGGCCGTCGTCCGCTCCTCGGCGACCTGGACGATCCCGGTGAAGAGCGAGACGCCGAGGCCCGCGCCGAGCTGCCGGGAGGAGTTCAGACCCTGGGGGAGCGCACCGCTGCCCGACCGCGCGAAAGCGGCGGGCAGGGCGAGCACACCGCAGCCGAAGGCGATCAGCAGCAGCGGCAGCTGCACGTCGCCGAAGCCGTAGCCCGCCCCCGGAAGGCTCAGCAGGACGAAGCCGGCGGCCGACACACCGCAGGCGCCGGCCACCGTGGCCGCGAGACCGATGCGGGCGGCGAGGGCGGGCAGAGCCAGGCACCCCAGCGCCACCCCGGCGACGGCGGGCAACAGGGCCCAGCCGACCTGCATCGGGGACAGCTCGCCGAGCAACTGGGTGGCCATGGTGAGGGCGAACACGACACCGGCCAGGCCCGCCGCCAGCAGCGCCACCACCGTGTACGCGCCGAACGCTCCCCGCTCCCGGTCCAGCCGGGCGAACAGCTCCGGCACCCCCTCGCGCCGGCCGAACCAGCCCAGCACGGACGGCACCAGCGCCCCGGCCACGGCCACGGCGATGACCGTGGTCGTGGACAGGCTCCGGCCGCCGAGCCAGTCGGTGAACCAGGCCAGGAAGCCCAGCGGAACGAGGGCCAGCGCGGCGCGGCCCACCCGGGCCCGGGCCTCGGGAACGGGCGTGGACTCGGTCAGCGCCACGGGGGCCAGCAGCAGGAGCACCAGCCCGGCCACCGCCTGCACCCAGAAGACCGTGTTCTCCGACTGCGCGGCGTCCAGCAGCAGGGAACACGGCAGCACCACCGCCGGCGAGGCACCGGCGACGACCGCGAAGTGCACGTTCAGCGCCCGGTCCCGGCCCGGACCCCGCGGATGCGTGGAGTCGATCAGCGCCAGCGCGCAGGCCGTGATGGCCGCCGCCGCGACGCCCTGCACCGCCCGTGAGGCCAGCAGCACCCAGGCAGCGGACGACAGCGCGGGCGCCGCCGCGGCGATGCTCGACAGTGCGAGGGCGCCCATCAGCATCCGCCGCTGCCCGAACGCCTTGCCGATCGCCCCCGCGAGCACGGGCAGCGCGGCGAAACAGACGCTGTACACGGACAGCAGCCAGGTCAGCCCGGCGAACGAGAGCTGCCGGTGGGCCGCGATCAGCGGCAGACCCATCGCGAAGACCATCGTGTCGAAGACGACCAGGAACTGGGCGACGGCCAGCAGCACCACCGCAAGTCCCTTGCGCGGCACACCACTCGGCGCCCCGTTCACTCCCCCGTGCGTGACCAACTCGCTCGACCCCCGACTCCCTGATGGGTACACGTCCTGTGGACCGACTGCTTATCAGAAGCCCGTGCGAGGGACCACAACGGCCCCCCACTGGTCCGACCGGGTGTTTTCCCGCCGCCGCACCGGTGCCGCTGCGGTGCGCCGAAGGCCTGGCGGGCGACTGATGAGTCATGCAGAAAGATCAGTTGTTCACGCGGCGCCGGATGCTGCTCGCGGGCGCCGCCGCCCTCGGGGCCGCGGGCACCGCGGGAGTCATCGTGGCGGCCGGCAGCGAGGACGCGGCCCGCACCGCCGCTCCCGTCGCCGGCCCGCAGGCCCGCCAGGTGCTCAAGTCCTCCGCCTTCCGGCTCCAGCCGCTCACGGGATACGGCCCGCCGCGCGCCGCGCCGCACAAGCTGAAGGTGCGCCACGAACCCATCCTGCGGATCTCCGCACGCGGCCGGCACATGATGCTGACCTTCGACGACGGGCCCAACCCGGACTACACCCCGCACATCCTGGACACCCTCGCCGAGTACGGCGTACGGGCGATGTTCTTCGTGTGCGGGGAGATGGTGGTCCAGAACAAGAAGCTGCTGGCCCGGATGGCCGACGAGGGACATGTGGTCGGGAACCACACCTGGACGCATCCGCTGCTGACCACCCTCGGCCGCAAGGAGATCCGCTGGGAGATGGAACGCACCAGCGATGCCATCGAGGACGCCTACGGCGAGCGCCCCCAGTGGTTCCGCGCGCCCTACGGCGCCTGGAACCGCGCGGCCTTCCAGCTCGGCGCGGAGATGGGCATGGAGCCGATGGCCTGGACCGTCGACACGACCGACTGGATGACCCCCGGCACGGACACCATCGTCGACCGGGTGGAGAACGGCGCCGCCCCCGGCGTCGTGGTGCTCTCCCACGATGCCGGGGGCGACCGTTCGCAGAGCGTCCGCGCCATCCGCCGGTATCTGCCCTATCTGCTGGAATCCGGCTATCACCTCACCGTGCCCGGCCGCCGCATGTCCTGACCGGGATTTCGCCCGCTGGGTGACGGCATCTCAGCTGACCGCGGCCAGGCGGGCGAAGACGACGACATTTCCTTCGTAGCCGTGCTGTTTGGAGAAGCCGCCGCCGCAGGTGATCACCCGGAGTTCCGGCGTGCCCTTCGAGCCGTACACCCGGTCGCCGGGGAAACTGCTCTTCGCGAAAAGCTCCACTCCGTAGATCTCGAACACCGCGGTCCTTCCGTCCTTGCGCAGGACGTCGACCCGGCCGCCTTTCTGCAGGCCCCCGAGTCCGTAGAACACGGCGGGTCCCTGTTTGTTGTCGACGTGCCCGACGATGACCGCGGTGCCCTTCTCTCCGGGGGAGACCGCGCCGGTGAACCAGCCCGCCAGATTGGGGTCGTCCGGCGGCGGAGCGCCCACCCAGCCCTGCTCGTCCAGGCCGACGGGCACGACGGGCGCGTCGACCTGGATGGCGGGGATCCGGATCCGGTCGGCCGCGGAGAACGGCAGCGCGGCAGGGGCAGGGGCAGCGGCAGCGGTGGGGGCGGCCGTGAACGTTCCGGAAGTGGGCGTGGGGGTACTCGCGTCCGCGGCCGCCGCCGGCGCGGGCTGCGGCGGTCCGACATCGAATTCCCCCGAACCGTTCCGGATGAGTGCCAGGCCGGTCAGCAGAAGAAGCGCTATCACGCCCCACGGAGCGCGCTTTCTGCGCCGCTCCTCCTCCTCGGCCAGTTCGGACAGCTCGGACGGATACATTCGCCAACCCCTCTCCAAACGGCCGTCGCCAGGTACTTCGAACATGGGAAAACGCTAAGTCCCGCGCGGACGGCGGGCGACGGGGCAACGGGCGAACGGGTGGCCTGCCACCTTCCCGGTGCGCCATCCGAGTTGCCGCGGAAAGGAATTTTCTGACGGTCCGTGACCTGCAACAATATCCGATTATGTGGTTTTCATACGGCGTGTCCGCTCACCAGGACGGACCATTCTCGACATGCGGGCGTGTTCCGCGCGTCTGAGGGTCATGTCGGGAGGTGCTTTCTCGCCGATCGACCGGGAACCGGACCCGGTGTGCCTCCCGCGGAGGTTCAGATGCGAAACCAACGTGCCCTGGCGGCCGCGTGCACCGTGGTCGCCTCGCTAGGGCTCGCCACCCCCGTGGCCGTCGCGGACGGCATGGGCAACGGGGGCGGTACGGGCGGAAACGGCGTCGTCACCGTCCCGGGCAACGGAGTCGGGGGCGTCGGCGTCGGCGTCGTACCCGGTGTCGGCGTCGGACCCGGTGTCGGACCGGGATTCGGGAACGGGAACAACTTCGGCCGGTGCGACAACGGAAGGGGTGACAACGGACGCGGTGACAACGGACGCGGTGACAACGGAAGGTGCGAAGACTTCGGCCGGGGTGAGGGCCGGGGTGAGGGCCGGGGTGACATCTTCGGCGACCGGGACGACAATCCGCGCAACATCATCGCCACGCCTGGCGTGGTCGCCGCCGGCGGCCGCCTCACCGTCACCGTGGACGGCTGCCACGGCGGCACGGCATCCTCGCCCGCCTTCCGGACCATCTATCTGGTGCCGATCCGCGACGACATCTCGCGGGGCGAGGCCAGGATCGACGGGGACGCCCATCCCGGCCACTACCCCATCACGGTCGACTGCAACGGCCGCACCCTCACCCGCCCCGCGGCCTTCTCGGTGCTCGGCGGCGTCCAGGGCGGTGTCGGCGGCAGCATCACGAGCGGTGCCACGAGGACCGACGTGGCCATCGGCGGCGGACTGGTGGCCTCGGCCGTCGTCGGGGGCGG
The DNA here is from genome assembly GCF_040642095.1 of Streptomyces sp. NPDC020362. Classification (NCBI taxonomy): domain Bacteria; kingdom Bacillati; phylum Actinomycetota; class Actinomycetes; order Kitasatosporales; family Streptomycetaceae; genus Streptomyces; species Streptomyces sp. NPDC020362. The sequence goes on along the minus strand of NZ_JBFAET010000016.1, from coordinate 2,889 downwards.
TGCGTTCTGGGTGCGGCGGCGCAACGAGAAGCGGATCTGACCCGGGGCCAAGGAACCCCCTCGCCACAGTGCAGCGCACGCGGACGGCCCTTCGCCCCGACCCCTTGCAGGAGCCGGGGCGAAGGCCCGCGTATGGCGCCGCTATCCCTTGATACCGGGGAACAGGTTCAGGAACGGCTCGGCGCTCGCCGCGATGCCCCGGCTGTAGGGCGCGTCGAAGTCCCAGATGAGGAAGAGCATGAAGGCGATGGTCGCGGAGAACAGCCCCGCCAGGACCAACTCGCGCGGGGTGCGCCGGATCTGCAGCGCGAAGACCATGCAGATGGTGATGACCGCACCGGTGAGCAGCCCGAACCACACCACGTCCGGCATCGTCGCCCCGGTCGAGTCGGCCCGCGCGTTGCGCGCCTGGTCGGCGGCGGCCATCTGGTCCAGCAGCGGCTGGTAGGCCTGCGCCTCGAAGTCGTTCTTCGGCTGGTAGTCCGTGACGTCGTGGCGGACCTGGGCCAGCAGTTCGGTGCCGCGCTCGGTGACCCGCTCGTGCTTGGTCATCGACTTCCACTCGGTGTGCACGACGTGTCCGACATAGGTGTTGACGTCGTCCCGAATCCGGTCACGGACGTCCGGCGGGTAGACCCGCACCCGCTCGGAGATCTCGTGCAGTGCCTGGGCCTCGGCCTGCACATGGTCCTGGGCGGCGCTGCGCGCCTCCCACACGCCCGCGATGGCCAGGCCCAGGACGATGGCGTACACGACGCCGATCCACATCGTCATGTACTCGATGACGTCCGGGGTCTCGTTGGGGTCCTCGTCGTCGGGCGCCCGCTTGTGCCGGACGAGGGTGATGACGACCACCACGGCACAGGCCGCCAGCATCGCGAGGACGAGAACAAGCCAATCCGACAACAGGTACCTCCAGAAAGTGAGCGGCGGCGCGTCAGCGCGGGCGCAGGGCAGCGACGGCGACGATCGCGGGAATGGTGATGAGCAGGACATAGGTGACCGGCGTGGTGTGGTCGGGAGCGGTGTGCGCGGTCGGCCGGGTGTGGTACGCCGGGTAGCTCACCCGGGTCGCGAGAGGTCGCGGACGGGGCTCGGGCGACGGGGTCGGCCTGGGCTTCGGCGCCGGAGGGGGCGGGGGAGCCGGGACCGGCGTCGGGGCAGGCCGGGGTGCCGGTGCCGGCGGGGCGGGTGGCTGCGGCCTCGGTTTCGGCCTCGGTGGGGCCTTGGGTGTCGGCGTGGGCCGCGGCTCGGGCGTCGGCCTGGGTGACGGGGTGGGCGTCGGCGTCGGTTTCGGCGGGGGAGTGGGGGAGGGGGTGGGCGTCGGTGTCGGCGGGGTCGGCTTCGGGCACGGCGGGGGCGTGGGCCAGCGGTCGCCGCTTCCCGCCACGGCCACCGCCACCGTGCCGCCCGGGCCCGTCGAGGCGGATGCGCAGGCGTCGGCCGACGCGGTGCCGACCGGGCAGCCCACCAGGGACCAGGTCAGGGTCAGAAGGGCCAACACCCGTGTGGCGGGCGCACATCGGGTCACTTCGGGTCCATGCACGACGAAGATCATGAGGCGCCGAGCGCGGTCGCACCCCGCAGTGCGCCGGGATTGATCCGAAGGAGGGATATGAGGGGATCGATGGTTTGACGAGTGGAACCGGCCCGCCTGGTCGGTATGTACGTTCGTGCGACTCCCGTCCACCCCCGGGAAGACGGGTCCCGTCACAGGATCCGGAAAGAAATTCTCCCGCCCTTTGAACACTCCGGCTCCCCCGCTGCGTACCCATGGCTGTGCGGCGACGCAGCAGGCGCTGCAATATCCAGGCGAATTTTGGGAGTTGAGGATGAAGACCTCCTGGCGGACCGCCTCACTGGTGGCCACAGCCGCTTCGGTCCTGGCGCTGACGACGGCGTGCGGTCAGGACAACAGCACCCCCCCGGCCTCGGCGGCCCAGAACGTCGGGGCCACGGCCCCGGCGGGCGGCTACGGCAACCCGGGCGCCACGACCGGCACGGGGAACGGCGCGGGCAACGGCTACGGCGCCGACGGAAACCAGAGTTCCAGCTCCCCGACCGAGGCCGCGCCCGCGGGCAAGCTGACCGTGGCCAGCAACCCCGACCTGGGCAATGTGCTGACGGACGGCTCCGGCCTCACCCTCTACCGGTTCGACAAGGACACCGCCAATCCGCCCAAGTCGAACTGCGACGGTGACTGCGCCACCACCTGGCCGCCGGTCCCCGCGGACGACGCCTCGGCCGGCGCCGGTATCGACAAGGCGCTGCTGGGCGAGGTCACCCGGGCCGACGGTACCAAGCAGCTGACCGTGGGCGGCTGGCCCGCCTACCGCTATGCCAAGGACGTCAACGCCGGTGACGTCAACGGCCAGGGCGTGGGCGGCAAGTGGTTCGCGCTCGCTCCCAACGGCAAGAAGGCCTCCCTGTCCTCCCTGCCCGGTCTGTCCGTCCGCAAGGACCCCAAGCTCGGCGACATCATCGTCGACAAGAACGGCATGACCGTCTACCGCTTCCTGAAGGACAAGGCCTGGCCGAAGGTCATCTCGAACTGCACCGGCGCCTGCCTGGAGAAGTGGCCGGCCGTCGCCCCGGTCAAGGCCGACAACACCGAGGGCGTCAAGAAGAAGGGGCTCATGGGCTTCACCCGGCCCGACGGCGAGAAGCAGATGACCGTCAACTGCTGGCCCATCTACACCTTCTCCGGGGACAAGGCTCCCGGGAACACCAACGGTCAGGGCGTGGGCGGCACGTGGTACGCCGTCTCGCCCGACGGCAAGCCGGTCGGCGCGCCGGGCAAGTAGAGATCACCTCCCCAGGGTCGATCGCCCCGCCCACCGGCGCGCGGCCGAAGGTCCGCCCCCTCCGCACCGCACGGAGGGGGCGGAC